>CAMJXI010000066.1 GCA_946409675.1 uncultured Lactobacillus sp.
ACAAGCCCATTACTAAAGTACCAATGGTTGAAGCAATCACAGTTGCCAAGAATACAGCGTGCACTGGCATACCTGTTTGTGAAAGAATTGATGGGTTAACAAACAAAATATAGGACATTGCGAAGAATGTCGTAACCCCCGCCAAAATTTCAGTTGAAACTTTGGTTTTATTTTCTGTTAATTTAAAAAATTTATCCACGATAACGTTCCCCTTTTATTAGATTACACAATCATATTAACTTATCAATTAGATAATTTCAAGCTATTTCCGAACGATTTTTTAGATAAGTGTAAAAATCGTTGGTATTTTCAGATTTTTGTGAGTTTGCATGTTAACTAGAAATAAGCTAATGTTTTTAGCAGAAGAGAAATAAGAAATCAGGGTTTTAAAAATGGAAAAGAGTACGAAACAAAAAATTTGGTCGTTAGTATTTATGGTGATCATTGTAGCTGTGGTTTACGCACTATTTTAATAAATGATCTGACTTTAAGAAGAGTTGAAAAACCCTTCTTTTTGTTTGGCATTACAAATCTTTACACGTTCTATTATACGTGTTAGACTTCAATCAACGATGGAGGAACTAACATGAAATATCTGTATTACGCAATCTTCACGAAAAATTCTGATGGGATTTACGAGGTGTCATTCCCAGACTTGAACCCATACGCAGCAACTTTTGGAAGTGATATGTCTGAAGCTCTTCAATCTGCCCACGACTCTTTAACCGGATTTATTTTGACGGCGGAAGACTTTAAGGATTCATTTAATCTGCCATCTGAACCAGAATCGATTAAATTACCAAAGGGTGCCCTTCTTATTCCAATTGAAGTTGATACTGAATTTGAACGTGAAAAGGAACAAAATACTTTAATTAAAAAGACGTTAACCATCCCAAAATACTTGAATGATCTAGGAGTTAACCTGGGGATTAATTTCTCAGAAACTTTAACAAATGCCCTTAAGCAAAAGCTCAAATAATCTGTTACAATCACTCACATATACAGAAATTAATATATTTTTTCGAGAGGAGCTCATTATGACTAGATTAGTAACATACGTTGCCGTTCTTGACGACTCAGAAAACGATAAAGGTGTTTACACTGTTTCCTTTCCAGACGTGCCAGGAGCAATTACCGATGGAGTCGGAGTTGCAGAGTCTCGTAAAAATGCTGAGGAAGTTTTGGGTCTAATGCTTTTTGATTGGGAACAATTACCAACTCCAACGGACATAGAGATTATTAGGGAGAATAATCCTGGAACTATTGTTGATTATGTCGTTTCTGATTTAGATGTTGCCGAACGAGAATCCACTACTCCGCAACATTAATATTTTTTACAGCAAAAAACCGATAACGTTGATAAATCAACATTACCGGCTTTTTTAAATAATGCCCCTGACAGGAGTCGAACCTGCACTTGGTTGCCCAAACAGCGACCTGAACGCTGCGCGTCTGCCAATTCCGCCACAGAGGCAATTACTCTTTATATTTTAGCAGAGATTGACTAAAATGAAAGTAGAAATCGAGGTTTAGCCATGAAAAAAATTCCTAGCGATATCCTTTCTCAAGTAATTAAAAAACGCAATTCCGATTCTTTCAAAGGAACTTACGGCAAAGTTCTGCTTATCGGGGGCAACCAAAACTATGGCGGAGCTATTATCATGGCTGCCGAAGCTTGTGTTAATACTGGGGCTGGCCTGACCACAGTTGCCACTGACAGCGTCAATTTGAGTGCTTTACACACTCGAGTACCAGAAGCCATGTTTGTGGATTATACCGATCAGAAAGCTATTCTGGCCCTTTTGAGCAAAGTTAACGTCGTTGCTCTTGGACTAGGACTAGGAACTGAAGAAAACGCCATAGCCCTCGTTAAACTCATTTTACAAAACATTGCAGAAAATCAAACTTTAATTTTGGACGCATCTGCCTTAGATTTACTAGCTAATCGCCCTGATCTTCTCTCCCAACTTAAGAATCTTGAATCAAAAGTTATCCTTACTCCGCACCAAATGGAGTGGCAGAATTTAAGTGGGATAAAGATTAGTGAACAAAAAGAAGAACCTAACTGTCGCGCACTGCAACAATTAGGCTCCAATATTACTCTTATTCTCAAATCTAACCACACCACAATCTATGACTCTACCCACCAAGATATCTGGCAAAATACTATTGGCAATCCGGGCATGGCAACCGGTGGGATGGGTGACACTTTAACCGGTATTATCGCTGGTATGATTGCTCAATTTGGTAATTCAACTCAAACTATTTTAGCAGCAGTTTATCTTCATAGCTACGTTGGTGACTTAGTTGCACAAGATAATTACGTGGTCTTACCAACTGCAATTTCTCGCTTAATTCCAAGAGTTATGCACGATTTTCAAAAATAGGCATTCCTTTGAATTCAAATTTGTTTAAGTACTTTAATCGCTCTTAACCACTTTATTAAAATCGAGTGAATGATCAAAATTTGCTAAAGCTGATTCATCAATAGTATGTGAGATGACAATTAGTGTTTTTTTACCATCTTTGAACCAGTCAAAAAGCATCTTCCAAAAAACCGCACTAGTCGCCGTATCCAGATTGGCCGTTGGTTCATCAAAAACTAACATAGATTTTTCGGCTAAAAGTCCACGTAATAGTAAAACACGTCGAATTTCACCAGTTGAAAGGTTTTCTGGCGAATCTGCCAGCAAAGCTTCCGGCTTTAATAATTTTTGGCAATTCTGCAACTCCGCCTGGGATGGATCTCTATCAAAGAAAATATTTTTTAAAACGGTATCATCAAATAAATTATTTTCTGCCTGAACATATCTCATGTCTTTAAAGACATTCTTATCCGCGTTTCGACCAATATCCGATTCATCGTATTCAATATTTCCTTCGTCAAAAGTCCTTAAGGCGGTCAACATTTTCAAAAAGACCGTTTTACCCGCCCCACTATTTCCTCTGATTACATAACTGGAACCCATCTCAAATGTGAAGTCTTGGTAACTAAGTTTTTTATCCTTAATTTCGACGGCTAAATTTTTAGTCGTAATTCGTTCTAGTGGTGTAATCATTTCTCGCTCAGCAATCGTTGCTAATGTTGCTCCTTCAATATCAGACCGAACTGATTTAGTACTATTGATGGTCGAAGTATTTCGAGATAACGATAGTATTGGCAAGCTTAATTGATCTACTAATCCAAGCAAAGTCACAGCTGATCCAAGTTTAATTTGTCCGTGGCTAATTAAAAGTAATGATGCTACAAGAACAACGAAGCTTGAGAGATAGGAAATGAATGAGTATGAAGCGTTCAATCCATACTGGTAAGCTTTTGATTCTTTCTCGAAGTCCTTTTCCTTACGTAAGGATTTTGTTACTTTGCGGAGAAAATACTCACGTACCTCAAAGATATGAATTGGATTCAGGTTCACAATCAAATTTTCATATAAGGAAAGATTTTTGCCCACTTGATTGATGTACCGCTTATTCAAAGTGGACAACTTATTTTTAAATAATTGCGTGACAAGCAGTGGCAATCCCATCAAAATCAGTAACGCTAGTGCAATCCAAATATTAATAGCCGTAATAGCCAAAAACACAAAAACAACTCGTAAAGACAGATAAATATTATCAAACCAAGCATTGTAGTAAGGAAACTCCAGGCTATCTATAGAATTCGTTAAAAGCTGTGTTGTCTCATTTTCCGCTAAATGATCTGACTCCGAACTAAACTTCAATGCGTTAGAAATAACTCCTTTCTTAAGTTGATAAAAAGTATGTGTGACAACGTAATTTTCGTATCTCCATTCAATATAGTAAAAGAACACTTCAATACACATCAGAAGTGCAAACAAAAAAATATGTGCTTGAAGTGACGAAAAATTCTGTGAAACTGCCTCCTGAAACATGCTTCCTTTGACAAATTGAAGATAGGTAGCAATACCAGTAGAAATCGTCACAATCGCCAATAATACTAAAACCTTGAGATTACTTACGTGAAAAATAAGTTTTTTATTCATTATCCAATCTCCTTTCATATTATTTTAATCATATTATGCTATTGTTTAAATCGAATGTCAATGTAAATTAATTACATTATAATTTTTTACAAATAATTAGATTTGAAGTATGACTGTTTAGCAATAATCGCGAGAACACAAATAGGTTCAAATCCCTCAACCACTGATGCTGATTAAAGGACTTGAACCTATTATTTTTTATAATTTTTATTACTAGTTAGACACTAATATGTAATTTTTCTGCTATCCGACCCATTTTTGGTCCGATAATCTTCTGTGCTAGTTCTGTCTTCAAGACAGCGTAGACATAGACGCCGACACCAACCGCTAGTGCAACCACAATCACACCAACTGCTACCATCCGGCTATTGCTGCTCAAGAAGAAGTACATCCCCTGCACAACAATCGTCACCGCAGCAAACATTATCAATGAAAATCCTGCAATGCCAATAAATCTTCTCGAAAGTCGTTCGGAGTTGTAATGGTAAACCAAACGCAAGTGTTTCATTGCTAACCAACTCGTAATTCCTAAACCGATTGCTGTTGCCAGCAGTGGTCCATAAATCTTGAAGAAATAGATCATTGGGAACTGCACGACAAGTTTTAAGCCTAATCCGAGCAGCAAGTACTTGATTGCTAGCTTGTTGTCCGACAGTCCTTGTAAGACCGCGGCCAAAACCGTGAATAGACCTAAGATAATCGCCACGAATGCCGACAAGTACAAGACACTCGTACCCAACGCATCGTAACCATAAAAGATCGTGTAGAGTGGTTTAGCGATTGCCGCCATCCCCAAACTACTTGGCATCATCACAAAGAAGAATAGTTGGAGGGTATTTTCAATCTGATCAGCCATTTCCTTGCCATCTTTTTTGGCATGAGCACCCGCAAGCAACGGAATCGCCGTCACCGCCATCGCTGTGGCCAACGAAACGACAATCATGATTAACTTATTAGCATTCAAGCCAAACAGCGCATACCAGCTCTCAATCTGGTCATAACCGGCATTCACGAACATCTTGATAAAGGGATGGAATGTGTATTGATCGACCAGTTGGAACAACGTAATTCCCGAATCAATAATGATAAACGGAATCGATTGCTCGATAATTTCAAACAAAAGTCGCTTGGTTGAAACCTGAATCTGATTATCACTCTCCTCAACCAGCGTATTGATTTGCCGTTGATTGCGTTTGTAATACCAGACCAAGAGTCCCAGTCCAAAAGCCGCCCCAATTGCTGCAGCCAAGTTAGATTGCGTAACTGCATCAACGTAGTTCCCCTTTTGGATTTTCATGATGAAGAATGCAGTGAGTAACATCCAGACAACCCGGGCAAATTGTTCCACGAATTGCGAGATTGCACTCGGAGCCATGTCGTTATAGCCCTGGAAGAATCCCCGCATCAAACTCATTACTGGAATAATCAAGACTGCGACCGCCAAACTTTGGAGCACTGGAACCTGTCTTGCATCCCCCGCCGCCAAAACTGGTGCCAAAAAGTACATCAAAGCAGCCGAAACTACTCCAAGGAGTGCCATCAAGCCTAGACCATTCTTAAATAATCTCTTCCCAACCCCGTATTCGTTCACGGCGTTGTATCGTGCGACTTGTTTAGCAACAGCCCCAGGAATTCCGGCTGTACTGATAATCAGAAATAAACTGTAAATATTGTAACTTTTGGCAGTAAGGGCGTTAGCCACATTACCATGGTCCCCCATCCAGGCATACCAAGGGATAATGTAAATTGCCCCCAGAATCCGCGAGAAAATCGAGCCAAAAGTCATCCAAGCTGAACCTCTGATTAAACTATCATGGGAATCACCTTGTTGATTCTTTTTCAGCATAAATACTTCCTATTTTTTCATTAGATACATTTATCATACAAAATATTTAGTAATAAATAGCATTATTTTTAAGAAGTTAATGATTTCTTAGTTTTAGATAACGATATTAACAATCTTATTAGGAATGACAATCACTTTTTTGACTGGTGTATCTGCCAAAAATTCGTGGACATGGTGATTGGCCAAAGCCAATTTTTCAACTTCATCTTTTGGTGAATCAAGTTCAACTTCGATCTTACCACGCAACTTACCGTTAACTTGGATCATGATTTCAACCACGTCATCGATTAATTTAGCAGGGTCAAATGTTGGCCAAGCGGCGTATGACAAGCTTTCTGTCTCGCCCATGATTTGCCAAATCTCTTCCATCATGTGAGGTGATACTGGTGCCAAAAGCTTCACGAAACCTTCGATATATTCGTAAGGAATTTGATCAACCTTGTAGGCAGCATTGATGAAGACCATCAATTGTGAAATCCCAGTATTGAAGTGTAATGCTTCAAAGTCGGCTGTCACGTTCTTAACAGTTT
>CAMJXI010000067.1 GCA_946409675.1 uncultured Lactobacillus sp.
CACCTGCAATACGAGCCATGAGCTACACCTCCATTTCTCTATAAAATAAATTACTGACCTTGACGTTGCTTATGCTTTGGGTTAGCAGAGCAAATAACCATAACACGACCATTACGCTTAACGATCTTGCAGTGCTCACACATCTTTTTAACAGATGGTCTTACTTTCATTCTAAAATCCTCCTATTGAGAGTAAATGATCAATAACTACTTGAACCGGAAAATAATCCGACCCTTTGTAAGGTCATATGGAGACATTTCTACTTTAACACGGTCTCCTGGTAAAATTTTAATGTAGTGCATCCGAATTTTGCCAGAAACATGTGCTAAAATTTCTGCTCCATTTTCCAATTCAACTTTAAACATTGCATTAGGCAAAGTTTCAGTTACTTTACCTTCTACTTCAATTACATCGGCTTTTGCCACGAAATAGTACCTCCTTACCTATTCTAGATATTACGTAAAAATGGTGGAAAGTATAAAACTTCCCACTACTCAGATAGATAAACCTTGCATAGTTTAGCATATGTTTACAAACTTCGCAAGAGATAACTATTATCTAGTTTAGGTTTGTTAATACTTTCTTGATATCTTCGTAAACTTTATCGATATCTTGTTCACCATTAATTTCGTGCAAAACACCTTTCTTTTGGTAATAGTCTACCAGTGGTGTGTTCAACTTAATATTAACATCTAGACGATTCTTAACCGTTTCAGGCTTATCATCATCACGCTGATAAAATTCATGATGACCACAAACGTCACATGTGCCTTCAACTTTAGGAGCATTATAAAGTTTATGATATGTTGCTCCACAGTTACGACAAATAAAACGTCCACTTAAACGTTCTACCAATACATCCGGTTCAACGTGAATATTGATCACAGCATCAAGATGCCGATTACTCTCTGCTAACATCTCATCCAAAGCTGCTGCTTGGTTAAGATTACGAGGAAATCCATCCAGCATAAAGCCATCTTTAGTATCATCTTGAGCTAACCGTTCCTTAACGATACCGTTAGTAACTTCGTCCGGAACAAGTTCACCTTTATCAATATATTTCTTAGCTTCAATTCCCATGGGAGTTTCATTCTTCATGGCTGCCCGAAAAATATCTCCAGTTGAGATATGAGGAATTGGAAAATCTTCAACGATCTTTTGAGCTTGAGTACCTTTACCGGCACCTGGAAGACCCATTAATACAAGATTCATACTCATTAGTCATTTCCTCCTTTAGGTTCTCGAATAAATCCAATATATTCGCGCTTCATTGTTAGTCCGTTTAACTGTCGAACAACATCTAAAGCAATTTGTACGATAATCAGTAAGCTTGTACCACCTAAACCAATTGACTGACTTAGGTTCCATACGTTACTTGCAATTAACGGAATTAAGGAGATTAATCCTAAGAATAATGAACCTACTGTACTCAATCGCATTAACAATGAAGAAATATAGTCTTGTGTACCCTTTCCAGGACGTACTCCAGAAATATAACTTCCTTGCTTTTGTAAATTCTCAGCAAGTTTTTCTGGGTTAACCTGAACAAAGGCATAGAAAAAGGTAAATACAACAATCAAAAATACATACAGTGCGATCCCAGGACCAGATTGCATGTTAAAAATGGTCGTCATGATTTGATACCAACTATCCCCACCATGGTTTTGCTGGAAAGCCATAAGAATAGTTTGCGGTGTTGAGATAAAAGAACCAGCAAAAATAACAGGAATAACACCTGATACGTTAATCTTCAAGGGAAGATAACTACTGGATGGTGAAGTAGTGGTTCGTCTTGTGTATTGAATTGGTAGACGTCTTTCCGCCTGTTGGACCCATGTAACAAACGCTACAATAATTAAAATTGCAACAATCACAAGAGTAACAAATCCAATTCCCATCCACAAAGCAGAACCAGATTCACCAGCAATTTGGTCATCCCATAACTGACGAATTCCACCTGGCATTTGCGCAACAATACCAGCAAAAATTAACATGGAAACACCATTACCCAAGCCACGTTCAGTAATCATGTCTCCCATCCAAGTAGCAAACATTGTACCTGCAGTTAAAATTAAACCGATTGTTAAATACGTTTGAACACCAGGGTGATTAACCAAACGAATAGTACTCAATGCATTAAACCCGGCGGTAATACCGATTGATTGAATAAATCCAAGTACAATCGTTAACCATCGGGTTGCTTGATTAAGTTTTCGCCGTCCTACTTCTCCTTGTTTACTCCATTCAACAAAACGCGGAACAATATCCATTTGTAATAGTTGAACAACAATTTGCGCAGTAATATATGGAGACACTCCCATTGCAAATAAAGAGTAATTCTCCAATCCACCACCACTAAAGGTATTGAGGATTGATGCTAAACCGGTTGAGGAGATTTCCTGCAAAGCAGCAGCGTTAACTCCAGGAACGGTAATCGCTGCCCCAATCCGATAGACAATCAATACAAACAATGTAAAGAAAATCTTTTTACGGATATCTTTTACCTTGAATGCATTTTTGACGGCTGTGAACAAACTACATCACCTCAGTTTTACCACCGGCAGCTTCAATTGCAGAAACTGCAGAAGCAGAAAACTTATTAGCCTTAACAGTTAATTTCTTTTCAAGCTTACCGCTACCAAGAATCTTGATGCCGCTCTTCAAGTTCTTAACTAAGCCACTTTCCATCAATAATTGTGGAGTAACTTCTGTACCATCATCAAATTTGTTTAATGATGCCAAGTTAACAATTGCGTATTCTTTCCGGTTAATGTTGGTAAATCCACGCTTTGGAATTTGCCGGTAAAGTGGCATTTGACCCCCTTCAAATCCTAAACGGGTCTTTCCATGAGCCTTTTGCCCCTTAGTACCACGTCCAGATGTAAAACCGTGTCCTGATGAAAGTCCACGACCTTTACGAAGACGCTTAGAACGAGAACCAGCTGCTGGCTTCAATTCGTTTAACTTCATTAGTAGGCACCTCCTTATTATTTAATTTTAATTACTTAACTTCTTCAACAGAAACCAAGTGAGCGATCTTAAAAATTTGACCGCGTGTTGCCGCATTATCTGGTAAGATAACTGAGCTATTGATCTTACCTAATCCCAATGCCTTAACAGTACGACGTTGAGTAGGTTGTCGGTGGGCAACACTGTGAATTAAGGTAACTTTTACTTGAGCCATAATTTAGTGCCCTCCTTATTCTGCTAAGTGGTCTACTGAAACACCACGTAACTTTGCAACTTCTTCAGCGTTCTTTAATTGCTTTAAACCTTCAAACGTTGCACGAACAACGTTAACAGGTGTGTTAGAGCCAAGACGTTTAGAAGTAACGTCCGCAACCCCGGCAAGGTCCATAACATTACGAACCGCACCACCGGCAGCAACTCCAGAACCTTCAACAGCTGGCTTTAACATGATCTTTCCACCGCCATATACACCAATAACTTCGTGTGGAATAGTAGTTCCAACGATAGGAACATTAATCAAGTTCTTTTCAGCAGCTGCTTGAGCTTTACGAATAGCTTCTGGAACTTCTTGAGCCTTACCAGTACCAAAACCAACATGACCTTTACGGTCACCAACAATTACTAAAGCAGCGAAACGCATACGACGTCCACCCTTTACAACCTTAGTAATCCGGTTGATGGCTACAACTTGATCGTCTAAATCCAACTTTGCTGGATCAATGAATTCTGATGATGCCATTGCAGGTTATTCCTCCTTTTTTTAGAATTTAAGTCCGTTTTCGCGAGCAGCTTCAGCCAAAGCTTGAACACGTCCATGGTAAAGGTATCCACCACGATCAAACACAACTTCAGTAATGTTCTTTTCGTTAGCGCGTTTAGCAATTAATGCTCCTACACCACTAGCTTGTTCAGTCTTAGTCTTTCCACTTACTTCACTATCATTTGTGGAGGCACTTGCGAGCGTCACACCCTTTACGTCATCAATTAATTGAGCGTAAATGTTTTTGTTTGAACGGTAAACACTTAAGCGTGGGCGCTCCGCAGTACCAGAAATCTTACCGCGAACGCGCATGTGACGGCGTTGACGGATCTTGTTCTTATCTGGTTTAGAAATCACAATAGTCACCTCTTATTGAATATTTTATGTTAATTATTAATTGCTGATAGAATAATCTAATCAGATTACTTACCAGTCTTACCTTCCTTACGGATGATGTGTTCGTTTTCGTAACGAATACCCTTACCCTTGTATGGTTCAGGTGAACGAACGGCACGAACTTGAGCAGCAAAATCACCAAGGTGTTCCTTGTTGATTGAGCTTAATTCGATGGTGGTGTTGTCTGGCACCTTGATGTCAACATCTTCAGGCTTGTCAATTTCAACTGGGTTAGAGTAACCAACAGTTAAGATCAGCTTGTTGCCCTTGAATTGAGCACGGTAACCAACACCGACGAGCTTCAGAACCTTCTTGTAACCATCAACAACACCTTCAACCATGTTGTTAACGTTAGCCCGAGTAGTTCCGTGAATCATCTTTAACTTGTTGGAATCGCCGTCACGATCAAACTTAACAACGTTGTCGGCAACGGTCATCTTGATCAGTGGTGAGATTTCACGAGATAAAGTACCCTTAGGACCCTTAACAGTTACCACGTTACCATCTTGTGATACTTCAACACCCTTTGGCAGGTCAATTTCCTTGTAACCAATACGACTCATGCGTACACCTCCTAACTAATTATTAATATTACCAAACGTAGGCGATAACTTCGCCACCAATGTGCTTGGCGCGAGCAACCTTGTCAGTCACAACACCTTCAGATGTTGAGATAATGGCAATCCCTAATCCGTTGAGAACCTTAGGCACTGCATCTGCCTTAACGTATGTACGAAGACCAGGCTTTGAAATCCGCTTTAATCCGGAAATAACCCGTTGGCCATCCTTACCATACTTTAAGAAGACACGAATGATGCCTTGCTTGTTATCGTCAACGTATTCAACATCGCGAATGAAACCTTCATTCTTTAAGATTTCAGCGATGTCCTTCTTCATCTTTGATGCAGGTGCTTCTACTGATTCGTGTTGAGCCATGTTAGCATTACGAATACGAGTTAAGAAATCTGCAATTGGATCACTCATAGACATCGATGTTTTCCTCCTTTTGTCGGTTTTTTTGTTTACCAGCTAGCCTTCTTCAAACCAGGAATTTGTCCTTTGTGGGCAAGTTCTCGTAAGCAAATCCGGCATAGGTGGAATTTACGGTAAACAGAGTGCGGACGTCCACAACGTGCACAACGCGTGTATTCACGACTTGAGAACTTAGCTGGACGGTTGCACTTAGCAATCATTGATTTTTTAGCCAATTTGTGGAACCTCCTTTATTTAGCAAACGGCATACCGAGTTGAGCAAGTAATTCACGGGATTCTTCGTCAGTTTGTGCAGTTGTTACAATAACAACATCTAAACCACGAACTCGGTTAACTTTATCATAATCAATTTCTGGGAAAATTAATTGTTCATGGATACCAAGAGTGTAGTTACCACGACCATCAAATGCCTTGTTACTTACACCATGGAAATCACGAACCCGTGGCAATGCCACATTAACTAATTTATCTAAGAAATCATACATACGTTCACCACGTAAGGTTACCTTAGCACCAATTGACATACCTTCACGAAGACGGAAACCAGCGATTGATTTCTTTGCCTTAGTAATTAAAGGTTTTTGACCAGAAATCAAGCCGAGTTCTTCAACAGCTTCGTCAAGATTCTTGGAGTTAGTAGTTGCATCACCAACACCCATGTTTAAAACGATTTTGTCAATCTTTGGTGCTTGCATAACTGAAGAGTAGTTAAACTTTTCAATCAATGCTGGACGAATTTCATTTTCGTATTTAGCTTTCAAACGGTTTTCCATTAGAAGTTATTCCTCCCTTCCTTAAAAATTAGTCAAGTGTCTTACCTGACTTCTTCGCAACACGAACCTTCTTACCATCAACGAACTTGTAACCTACACGAGTTGGTTCATTTGTTGAAGGATCAATCAGCATTACGTTTGAAGCATTAATTGCAGCTTCTGTATCAATAACGCCACCATTAGGATTTGAGTTGCTTGGTTTTTGGTGTTTCTTAACGATATTTACACCTTCAACGATAACGCGGTTTTGAGAAGCAAGTACCTTTTTAATAGTACCTTCTTTGCCCTTATCCTTACCAGCGATTACGCGAACCTTATCACCTGTTTTAATGAACATGTTGATTGTGCACCTCCTTATTTTCGGTAAAATCTTTAGAGAACTTCTGGAGCTAATGAAACGATCTTCATGAAGTCGTCTCCACGAAGCTCACGAGCGATTGGGCCAAAAATACGGGTACCCTTAGGGCTCTTGTCGTTGT
>CAMJXI010000068.1 GCA_946409675.1 uncultured Lactobacillus sp.
AACTTGCAACCCCAGTGATTGCCCAACTTCTTTTCCTTGATGCACAAGACTCTGAAAAAGATATCTCACTCTACATCAACTCACCAGGTGGTGTCATCACCTCTGGTCTTGCAATCATGGACACAATGAACTTTATCAAATCTGACGTTTCAACCATTGCAATTGGGATGGCAGCATCAATGGCAAGTATCCTCTTGACCACTGGTACTAAGGGCAAGAGATTTGCCCTACCTAACTCAACTGTTTTGATTCACCAACCACTTGGTGGAGCTCAAGGCCAAGCAACTGAAATTGAAATTGCTGCCGAAGAAATTTTGAAATCACGTAAGAAATTGAACAAAATTTTGTCAGACACAACTGGTCAAACTTTGGAAACAATCAACAAAGACACCGAGCGTGATAACTACATGACCGCCGATGAAGCTAAAGCTTACGGCTTGATTGATGAAATTCTCACCAACAAAAACTAGTGACATTTAGTCACCAAAAAAAGAGTTCACCTTCGTGAACTCTTTTAATTTGCCTCCAAATCGAGCTGATCAGCAACTTTTTCGATGTTGCCCTTCAATTTTTGGAGGTCTTTTTTATATTTTAAATATTTTTTCTCCGGTAGATCAAGCATGGCTTGACAGTTCTTCACCCGCGTAAATAGTTCAGGTTTCAGCTTCCAAGCAGCTTCTGACGGCGAGATATCCAGTTGCCGCTCATCGGTGGCCGAACGTACCCGCGTCACCCAGCCCTCATTTTCGAGTCTACGTAGCAAAGGTGTCAATGTGCCACTATCCAATGAGACGTTTTTGCCTAGCTGCTTAACCGAGAGTGTTTCTTTTTCGTACAAGCTGAGCATCACAATAAATTGCACATAGGTCAGCCCGAAAGGCTTTAAGGCTTGCGCGTAAAATTTATTGAAGGTCTTATGAGTCTGGTATATTTCAAAGCATAGTTGTTCGTCTAAGGTGATTCCTTGAATTAAACTGTCGTTTTCCATCTATCTGCCTTTAGAAAGGTTCTTGACCATTTCGGAGTTTATCTGCGATTTCGTTGATTTTTTTGAAGCGATGATTGATCCCTGATTTAGAAATCGGGCCGTCTGGAACCTGCTCCGCCACTTCTTTCAGCGACATTTCCTGGTTTTCTAACCGGAATGTTGCCAAAAGTTGGAGCTTCTCAGGAAGTTCCTGTAAGCCAATTTCTCGCTCAATCAGTTGAATGTTATCAATCTGCTTGGCGACTGCGTTAGCTGTCTTCTTCAAATTGGCGGTGTCACAGTTAACCAGCCGGTTAACTGAGTTCCGCATATCGCGCATGATGCGCAAATCTTCAAAAGAAAGCATGGCATTGATTGCCCCAATGACCCGCAAGAAATCCGCAATCTGTTCGGCACCTTTCAAGTAGGTAATAAACCCACTGCGCCTCTTCGTCGTCTTCGCATTCAGATGAAATCTGTTCATCATTTGGGCGATGGCGTCATTGTGGTTTTCATAAAGTGAATAAATTTCCAAGTGGTAACGACTCGTTTCCGGGTTGTTCACACTCCCAGAAGCCAGGAACGCTCCCCGCAAATAACTCATGACTCTTTGATCAGAATCGATGATTTTTTGGGGAACATCCGTCTTGATGGCAAAATTTTCGTCGATGATTTCGAGGTCAGCGAGAATCTCTTTGACGTGTGTCTGAAGCCGAACCAGATACTGGTTGTTCTTCTTGAGTTTCATCTTTTGGGAGACCAACAGGGTTGGTTCAACCTTGTAGGCAATCTTGATTAAAGTGAAAATCCGTCTGGCAATCGCTGGATTTTCGGTGATGATATCCAAAGAGAACCGACGGTTTTTCAATGCAAGCATACCATTCATCCGCAAAAAAGCCGACAATTCTGCCTTGGCGTGTTCTGGATGGACTTCAAGCCCAGTTAATTCTTTTTTTACAGTACTTGCATATGAAACCAACTACTTCACTCCGTTCTTCCGGTTATCTGATTGAAACGCTAAATTTAAAATTTCGTCGGCGACTTTCGCACCATTGTGGTAGACACTCTTCCCTTGTTGACTGATGAAGTCGTCCGTGATCACGCGACAACCCATCTCGACTAGCCCATCGAAATCTCTTTTGACAGGTAACAAATATTCGTCGTAATCCGCCGGATTAAATTGGTCCATGCTGACTTTTGCGCCGTTCACCAGAACAGTGTCGATATAATTTCCGCCGAGATGTTCGTTGATGATCCGCACGTGGTCGGCATCTGTTAAGTCTTCCGTCTCACCTTTTTGAGTCATAATGTTACAAATATAGATTAGTTCCGCTTTGGTTTGGCGAATCGCCTCGCCGAGGTTAGGAATCATCAAGTTAGGCAGGATACTCGTAAACAAGCTTCCAGGTCCAAGGACCACGACGTCGGCCTGCATAATAGCCGCCAAAACAGGCAAAACCGCCTCTGGGGTCGCGTCGGAATCTGCGTCGCGGACCCAAACTCTTTTGATTTGCTTATTCGAGCCAGAGATTTCGGTCTCACCGGTTGCAGTCGTGCCGTCCATGAATTCAGCTTCCAATTGTAACAATTCGTTACTTGCGGGGAAAACGTGGCCGTCGACCTGCATCATTTTGGACAAAACCTGGACCGCATCAAAGATATTACCCTTCATTTCGGTCAAAGCGGCGATGATTAAGTTGCCAATCGCGTGCCCGGCAAAGAACTTGTCGGAGCTATCGAAACGGTATTGGAAAACATCCAATTCGGTCTGTTGCATCTCAGAAAGAGAAGCCAAAACGTTTCGGATATCGCCAGGTGGCACCACGTTGATGTAGTCTCTAATCATGCCTGAAGAACCGCCATCATCGGCAACTGTCACGATGGCCGTAACATCAGCATTTCTACTCTTTAACGATCTTAAAATTACGGGGAGGCCTGTTCCGCCACCAATTACGACGACTTTAGGACGCCGCCCTTTTATGACCCGGACAATCCGGTCAGTTCTTACTGCCATGTTTAATGGCCTCCATTTCGATAACGCCAGATTTCACGATGGGTGATATTCACAGGATATTCTTTGTCCAAGTCGGTTGCTAAGCGTCTAGCAATCGAGACCGAACGGTGTTGGCCACCGGTACAACCAATAGCGATGGTCAAGTTAGCCTTGCCTTCGTGTTGGTAACCTGGAATGGTGGTCAAAAGCAGACTCAATAATTTTTGATAGAATTCTTCGGTGACTTTGTTGTTCATGACGTAGTCATAAACCCGGCGATCAAGCCCAGTGAAGGGACGCAATTCCGGAATGTAGTATGGATTTGGCAGGAACCGCACGTCCATCACGATGTCGGCATCGATGGGAATCCCGTATTTAAAGCCAAAGGACATCACTTCGATTGAGAAAGTAGTCACTTCGTCCTCCAAAAACTTGTCGGTTAAATCTTTTTTCAAATCCTTAGCAGAAAAGTTCGTGGTGTCAATCACGACTTGCGCCATGTTTTTGATGGGTTCGACTAGAGTCCGTTCTTCTTGAATGCCATCCAGTAAGCGGCCATTGGCAGCTAGTGGGTGGGCACGCCTAGTCTCCTTGTAACGGGTCACTAATTCGTCGTCTGTAGCGTCCAAAAAGACGATGGTTGCTTGCACTTTTTGCGAGTCTTCGAGCGAGTTGATTTCCACTTTGAGATCCTTGTAAAAACTCTTCACGCGGAGGTCGATAACGACCGCAATCCGTTTGATATCATCGGTGTTGATTACTAATTCCCAAAATTGTGACAAGAGCGCAGGCGGTAAATTATCAACCACAAAATAGCCCATGTCTTCCAGGCTTTGAATTGCGATTGTTTTACCGGCACCACTCATCCCAGTCACAATTAATAATTTTTTCTGTTCATCAGCCATTTTCACTACCTCAATTTCTTACCAGACATTATAACATACCAGGTGTTTCTTATACAAAAAAAGACGCTAACGCGTCTGATTTGTAAATTTTATTGTTTGTTTTTCTTCTTTGGTAAATGAATCTTCGAAGTGACCGTGTTCACGGCCGCTACAGATTTACTTTGGAGATTAGCAACTGTCTCCTTGTTCTGCTCTTTTTTAGCTAGTTTTTTAGCGGCAATCTCTTGTACTAACAACTGGCTTTTGGCAACAACAGCGTCATCGACATAATAAAGCTTCAAGAAAGAATTTGGAGCGACACTCGAGTTGACCTTCGGCACCACCTTAACGACCGTTCCCGGTTGTACGTTGGCCAATTTCACGCTTGGTTCACTCAAAAGCTCACTGAACTTAAAATCGTAATCCCTGATAATTTGAGTTGCTTCTTCGGTGGGTATACCTAAGATATCAGGAATTTTCTTGTAGGTTCCCCGCTTGTCGACTTCATTTTTCACTAAACTAGAAGCGACGTCTAAGACATCGGGCACCTCCAAGATGGCCGCGCCAACCTTGCCAATCGCCCCCAGTTTACCAAGTATCTTTCCTTTTGCCATGTTCTTCTCCCAAATTATAAGTCGTTAATTGTGGTGTGCAATAGCTTGTAAAATATTGTTGATCCCGTACAGAATAAAGTAGAACGAAACTAAGAGAATCAACGTAAGAGCTGAAACAACGGGGTTCATCAACATCATGACTGCGATGACTAAACTGAAGATGTTCATTATCAGCGTCACGACAAACCAAGCAGTGCTCACGCTACGCAGGTTCCAAGCAAAAATGATCCCGATAATTGAGTCAGTCAAGAACCAGATGGCAAATAACATTGCAATTGTGATTGCACCCACATTGTCCTTAAACAAGAACAAGAGGCCAATACCCAAATCGATTACCCCAGAGAGTAACGCAATCCAGGAAAAGCGGAAAACACCCCGCAACCCAAAGTACGACGAAATCCAAACTAATCCTTGAACAATTGAGATTAAGCTAAAGACTAAAACTAAACTTTTTAAGGCAACGCCCTGATGGGTCATCATGAAGAATCCGGCAACAATAAAGAGGATTCCTGAAATGAATTCGCCCCATTCAAAACCGTTAGACTGTTTCTGTTGTGTAAACATTAGTAATACCTCCTTTGGTCTTACTAATATTGTACACTATTTTTTAGCTAATTTTCGAGTCCGAAGGGTGTCCCGTTCGAGAATTTGTTTTAAATATTGACCGGTATAACTGTCCTTGACCTTAACCAATTGTTCTGGCGTTCCGGTCGCAATAATCTGGCCACCGCCGTCTCCACCTTCTGGTCCTAAATCAATCAACCAATCGGCATTCTTGATCACATCTAAATTGTGTTCGATAACCAAAACGGTGTTTCCTTCGTCGACGAGTTTTTGCATAACTTCCAAAAGTCGTTTGATATCATCTGAGTGCAAACCAGTTGTTGGTTCGTCCAAAATATAGAAGTTTTTCCCAGTCGAAATCTTTTGTAATTCAGAGGCCAACTTCATCCGTTGGGCTTCCCCACCAGAAAGTGTGGTTGCTGATTGGCCGAGTTGGACGTAGCCCAAACCGACATCAACAATCGTCTTCAATTTTCTGTGAATCTTGGGGATATGTTCGAAGAATTTGGTGGCTTCAGAAATCGTCATGTTCAAGACTTCAGCGATATTCTTATCCTTGTAAGTTACTTCCAAGGTTTCGGAGTTGTAACGTTTGCCGTGACAAACTTCGCAAGGAACGTAAACGTCAGGCAGGAAGTTCATCTCAATCTTGATAATCCCGTCACCCTTACAGTTCTCACAACGACCACCCTTGACGTTGAAACTAAAGCGGCCCTTTTGGTATCCCCGCATCTTAGCTTCGTTAGTCTGGGCAAAGAGTCCTCTGATATCATCAAAAACACTCGTGTAGGTTGCTGGGTTACTTCTTGGTGAACGGCCAATCGGACTTTGATCAATGTCGATGATTTTCTCGATATGTTCAT
Organism: uncultured Lactobacillus sp.; assembly: GCA_946409675.1. Classification (GTDB taxonomy): domain Bacteria; phylum Bacillota; class Bacilli; order Lactobacillales; family Lactobacillaceae; genus Amylolactobacillus. The sequence goes on from CAMJXI010000068.1 coordinate 5,886, forward strand.
AGCCTTTGATGGACTTGTATTTACCAGGCTTTTCAGAGTTCCGGTTAATTTTTTGCGCTAATGCACGTTTCAAAATCATGTTCACTAACGTGGACTTACCAGAACCTGAAACACCCGTTACGACGATAAACTTGCCTAGATCAAACTTGGCAGTGAGATTCTTCAAGTTGTTCTCAGCAGCACCAGTAATGGTAACTGTGTCGCCGTTCCCTTTTCTGCGTTTCAAAGGCACTGAAATAAACTTCTTACCAGACAAATATTGTCCGGTAATTGAGTTCGGATTGTTCTTAACTTCTTCTGGCGTACCGTAGGCAACTAGTTCGCCACCGTTTTCACCGGCACCAGGACCGATATCAATCAAGTAATCCGCCGCCATCATCGTATCTTCAT
>CAMJXI010000069.1 GCA_946409675.1 uncultured Lactobacillus sp.
ACAATTTTATTGGCGTTTTCATTCAGGACAATGGCACTCGCGTCCCAATCGCCAATTGCTTGGGTATGGCCGTTGGCTAAGCCTCCTGCCAGTCCTCCGATGATAAAAATCACGAAGGCGATTAACCCGATGATAGCTGTCAGTAGGCTATATCTTAGTTTGGCGTCTTTCATTTCTTTTAAAGCTAGAAACATAAGCTTCACTCTCTTTTCAGTAAGTAACATAGTGTCACTTTTTTAGGATGTGTCCTATGTTACCACCGCAGTTACAGTTTGTCACTATAAAATTGCAAAAAAATACTGCACCCAGCGAAAACGCGTGGTGACAGTATTTACTTAGGATATTCTTTTGAAAAAATTTCGTGTGTGGCGTAATCTTCGAGCTGTCCCTTGTCATTCACGAACAGTTGATAGACGATTGGAGAAGTTTCGGGATCGGCTCCAGCAGCCTTCATAGCGTTAGAATCGTGATTTTCGCGGACGGAGATGACCTTGTGCGCACCCAGCCGACTAATCTCGAAGTAATAGTCATCACTCGAATATTGGCCGTTAGACTTCTCGGTGAGGACATGGCCCACCCAGGCAATTAATTGAGCGTCAGAATAAAGGGGCGTAGTTGAATCATAATGATGGTTGGTGTCTTGCTTTAAGACCCATTGATTCAACTCGGACTGGTTGCTGACCTTGTTGATCCTGTCTAATTCATATTTACCTGCGAAGTAACTAACGGTAATTCCGCCTGAAACAGGGAACATCCGGACGTCACGAAAGAGACCGGTCACCTTTTTGGTCTCACCGGGTTTAACGGTTAGAACTTTAGTTAGGTATGGATCGGCATCGACGTTGACCAGGCGAAAATGAGCCAAGTCTAACTTAACAATCTTTTTCGTTTTATTGGTCACAGTGCCATCAACGTATAGCTGTGGCCGATTTTCGGAAACGTCACTCTCAGCGGTAATTTGGGCAGTTGCGGTAAACTTGAACTGCACTTTTTTGCGATCTGTGGTACTTAAACGTTCATAATACGTACTAGTTGGTGTTGTTGCCTGGTTCACAGTTGCACTCTTTGAACACCCCAGAAATAAGAATGCCAGGCCGATAATTAAGATAAGTTTGAATTTTTTCATTTAAAAATTGACCACCCTTCAAAACCAAAAGCCGACAAAACAACAAAATAGAAAAAGTTTATCTATTACTTTATTATAAACTTAACTAAGAGACAAAATCGATTTTAACGATTAAAATTAAAGTTAATGAGTAGAAATTTTTGAGAGGAGCTTTTGGATGAATAATAACGAACTATTTTTACAATACTTCAACCAGATTCAAGCAACGATGGCGCAGCAATTAAAGTTGGATGACAGCACGTCCTTCAAGACTTTGATTGATTTTGGTCGTTCACGCGATGACAAATTGATTACGCGGTATTTCGATGAACTAGATTTATACAGAGAATTACGAAATATTTTGGTGCACGAGAATGTACCGTTGAAAAACGAAATTGCGACGGCGAGCACTGAAACGGTCAACCGGATGAAGCAGATTGCTCATAATCTCACACATCCAGCTACGGTAGATTCGCTTTTTAATGCACCGGTCACGACGTACCAGTTGACCGATAGTCTCAGCAATTTGTTACAGCAGGTGGGCAAGAAGAACTACACCCAGTTCCCTATTTTCGATCAGCAGAAATTGGTGGGGATTATAACGGAAAATAGCCTGACCAACTTTTTGGCGGACTGCTTGCAACATGGAACAGTCGATTTACAGAACTTCACAGTTGGGGACATTTTGAGTATGGAACCAGACCAGAACAACTATGAGATCATCGGCATCAACAAACTGGTGTTTGATGTGCGTGAGGAGCTGCAGCAGAAGATTAGCGAGGGTAATTCGGCCTTTGTCCTGTTGGTGGCTAAAATTACGCACGATCCGACTCCCAAGGACTTGGTGGGTGTGATTACGCCGTTTGATTTTCCGATAATGGGAACGGAATAAGTTACGAAAAATAATAAAGAAAATAGATGATAATAAACAAAAGATTGAAAAAGCTGCCCAAAAATTAAATTTTGGACAGCTTTATTTTATTTTGTCATATCGTAAATTTCGTGCGTGACTAAGTTTTCTAATTGGCCATTCGCGTTGACGAAGATCGTCGCAATGACCGGTTGGGTGTTTGGATCAGCACCGGCAGCCTTCATATTTGGCGAATTGTGGTTCTCGGAAACTTCATACATCACGATGCCTTGGTCGTTCTTGTAGGTCCGGTATAAATGATCGTCCTCATTGAACTTGCCCTTACTTTGCCGGGCTAATTCGCGCCCAAACCAGGCAATCACCTGAGTTTGGTTGGCATTCGGCGTGGTTTTGTTTGAAGTAGTTGTACTAGTTGAACTTGATTGGCTAGTTTGACTAGAAGATTGTGTAGTCGGAGTATCCGCCTGATTGTTTTTCTTCAGCCAAGTATCGAAGTCCTTTTGGTTTTTGTAAGCTGCAATAGAAAAGACCACATCTTTAGTAGTTGGATAAGCTAATTCCACCTTATTGGTCGTGCTTGGTGTACTCGTTACTTTGGTGAAGAGCTTCGTGACATGGTGGACTTGTCCTGGAGCAAGCTTGATCGTCGTTGACTTAGTTGGCTTAGAATTGGAATCGACGATAGTAAACTTGCTTAAATCAAAGGTCACGTTCTTCTTGGTATCGTTCTCTAATTTCAAATTGAAATGGGAGTACACGAGCAACTTCGAAGCAGAACTATCATTGGCCGGATTCTCATCGAAATCGGCGACTAAGTCTCCGCTAAGCTTGACCTTATTTGCATCCGTACTGCTTAACTTGCTGTAATCAACCGTAGCGACTTTTGTAGTCGCCTTAGGATTGCTACAACCGACTAAAACTAATCCCAACATGAGGGCCAGTACTAGCCCTACGCTTTTCCATTTTTTCATCGAACTCTCCTCCGAAAAGATCATTTCAAGCGTAGGATACTAAGAAGCTAGTCGACCAGGAAAACCAGAGGTTCCGCCCTCAACGTTCACGGCATCGATTCCTAAGCTTGAGAGAAAGGCCGTCGCCATTTGAGAGCGCTGGCCTGTTTGACAAATAACATAGATGGATTGTGTCTCATCTAGCTCGCCAAAAGTATCGATTAAGGACCCAACGGGTAAATTAATCGCTCCCGGCACGTGACCAAGTTGATACTCGTTTGGTTCGCGTACATCGATGACACTGATATTCCCACCTTGTTGTTTAAGATAAAAATCTGACATTGAAATTGACTTCATAATTTCCCCTTTCTTAATACCAATGCCTTTATTAAACAATAAAGAACGGGGAAATAGCAATTATTTTCCGCTGTGACTAAAACCCGGCAAACCAAGTAAGGGCTTACATCCGCGTGCTATTCACATTTAAAAAATCAATTTTCTATCTTCATTATAGACTAGCTCACTAGCCAAAAAACGTCTCAACCACCTAACTTAACTAATTCCTTACTATCCCAAATAAGACTGTTATTTTTCGATGATCAAATTGACTTTTCAGTCTGCTAATCTATAATGAAATTAGCAGTAAAATTAAATTTAAATTAGAAAAAACGTCTTGTCACTAATCCTGGGGGAGAGCTAATATGAGGACCCAATCAGAAGCCATCCGTAATTTCAGAACATCGCGGAATCTCAGTCAACACGAACTAGCAGCAGGAATTTGCGCACGTAGCACACTTAGTTCATTCGAACTACAAGGAACCTATATTTCGAGTGAATTGCTTTTCAAGTTTTTAGAAAAAATGAATATTTCCTTAGAAGACTACCAATTCTATTTGAATGAGGGAATAAACGAAAAGGAGTACTATCTCAACTTAACTGAGAAGTACTCCTCTGATTTAGAACAGACCCAATCGCCTGGTTTTCAAAATTTTATTACTGAGAAGGCCCAAAGCACACACGATATTTTTTGGACCTTCATACTCTTACGAATTAAACTCAACGTCCCTACAAAGCAATATGCTAGTATTTTGGATTCGCAGATGAAACAACAAATTAGAGACTTGCGCAATCATTTAGCACACGTTACTGTCTGGGATTCTTTCGAGTTAATGGTTTTTAGCGACCTAGTACCCTTCTTGCCACTTAATTTCATTAACAACCGTGCTGATGACCTCATGCATGAATGGCAACTTAATCCGGCCAAAAATCGTCAAGATAACACCATGCTTGGCACCGCAATAATTGGCAAACTGATTGTGGAACAGGACTATGATTCAGCTATTGCCACGATTCATTTTCTCGAGAAACAAATTAGTTTAGCCGAATTTCGCTACTACTACGTCCTACGCTTTTTTAACGACTTGATTTCAGAACTACGGGGACTCTATCTTTCGACCATCCAGTTGAACATCAACTATGACTACTTAAATATTTTTACAGACTTCAATCTGGAACGCGTCAAAGATGATTTGTTAACTTTCCGTACCGAAATGCTTGCTCAAAGATGACTAACTAAGTTGTCTGTGCCACTCGATTTGACGGCATAGAATTTAGAACTACTTAACGTGAAGTTCTCGTCGTGATAGTTCTTAACCTTAATCTTGAATCCTTGGTTATTAGCATCAACAACCTTATATTTACCACCACGAATTGAAACGTCCACTTTACCAGACTCGTCGAGTTCTAGTTGGTGGATATTTTTTTTGCCAAAAAGCCCTCTTTTGATGACATTGAATGAAGTTATTTCCTGGGAATTATTACCTGTGAGCGTAAAGACAATCTTGTATTCGTTCCGACCAATGATTAAGGCCTTCAGCAAGAACCACATCCAAATCAAAATGGCGATAGTTAAGGCCAGACAGGCGTAAATCTTGGCTTGGTTGAACCATCTAGTCCGTTGGATAGCACCGGCAGCAGATTAAGCTAGTGGAATTCGTTTACCGGTAACCAAGAGCCGGTGTGAGTTGACCATGTATGGCGTGCAGGTAAACAGGGTCACGAGGTCCTGGCCAGGCACGATTTTGAGAGTGGAAATTTCGGTTGGTTCAACGACTTTTTTAGAGATTACTTCGTAGGCCAAGGTATGGTTAGCGATGCGAATAAAGAATTGATCGCCCTTTTTTAATTTAGGTAAATCGGTGAAGAGACGCGCGTTAGGAACGCCACGGTGGGCGGAAATTACGGCGTGGGTGTTTTTGCCACCGGTGGGATATGAACTGCCATCGAGCAAACAAGCGCCGTATTGAAGCAACCAGTCATTCGTGTGGTCAAACACGGGGAGACTGGCGTTGATGCTGGGAATTTCAAGCTCGGCAATGGTGCTTTCGAGCTGCGACTTCTCGGCATTTTTCTTGATATTCTTGGGGTCGATGCGGACTTTAAAAGGATCAATCCCAGGGGTCTGGCCGTTTTTGGCAATTTCCTTGTTCTTCTCGACGTAACTTTGGTAAGTCTTGGCAATGCTTGCTTTGTTTTTTTTGGACTCGTAGTCCTGGTATTTATCGATAATTTTTTGGTTGTGGTAGCTAGCGTAGGCATCACTAATAAAGGGGTAACTTATTGCCCCAAAACCAGCTAAGATTATTAAAATGATGAAGAGGTCCAGGAAGGTAATCTTCTTTTTCTGGACTTTTGATTGAGTTCTTTCTTTCTTCATAAAACCTCGGATACGGCAAAAAGGTTGAGAATCATCCCCAACCTTTTTGCGTAAATTTATTGATTAAGCGCGTTGTTTCTTATAAGCGAAGGCACCAATTGCAAGTAATGCTGCACCAGCAACTACAAAGAGCACGATACCCATACCACTGGTATGAGGTAATTGGCCTTTAGCAGTATTGGTAATCTCATTAAAAGCAATTTCATTGGTTTCCTCGTTACGTTTAACTGAGTGGAAGCCTTTAAATTCAAAATCCTTTGCATTTTCTTCAGTTATTTCTTCATAACCATCTGGAGCTTTAGTTTCGATTGCAATGTAGTCAGTCTTGGGATTAAGACCCATTTTTACTCCCAAAATAGTTTGTTCAAGATAACCAGTAATCCCGAATAGACCCTTGTCATCAGATGTGTAGTGGGTAGCCTTTTTAATATCATCTGTCCAAACAACGTTACCGATACCAGAACTTGTTGCCTTAGCATAAAGGCGACCCGCTCCCTCTTGCTCCTGGGCAATTAAAAATTCTGCGCCTTTTAAGGCAACTTTTGAATTTTTATCAATCTTTTTGAAGTTTAAATAATATTGGTTTTCATTTTGGTTCTTAGCATAAATATAAACTGGATCTAACTGTT
>CAMJXI010000070.1 GCA_946409675.1 uncultured Lactobacillus sp.
ATTTCCATTGGTGACTGGAGTTCAGACGTGTGCTCTTCCGATCTATGATTTTAAAGGGTGTCCAATCAGCATCATTCGTCAACACCATCGTGACTATCGCAAAATTAATTCCAATTTTCGTGTTCTTAGTGGTCATGTTAATTGCCTTTAAACTCGATGTCTTCAGCTCAGGCTTCTGGTTTACACCATCTGGTCAGTTCGAGTTTGCTAACGTCTTATCACAAGTTCGTGGCACAATGCTCGTAACTGTCTGGGTCTTTATCGGAATTGAGGGTGCGGTCGTCTTCTCTGGTCGTGCTCGTAAGCGTTCCGATGTTGGTAAAGCAACTGTTCTTGGAATCATCACCGTTATCTTGATCTACATGTTAATTACACTCTTATCCCTTGGTGTAATGAAACGTGCCGGTCTCTCACATCTTTCACAACCAGCAATGGCTGAATTGTTGAAGAGTGTGGTTGGTGAATGGGGTGCCGTTCTCGTCAACGCTGGGTTAATCATCTCCGTAATCGGTGCTTGGTTAGCTTGGACGATGTTTGCAGGTCAACTTCCTTACGAAGCTGCTAAAACAGGGACTTTCCCAAGATGGTTCGCTAAAGAAAACAAGAATGGGGCACCTGTTAATTCATTGCTCTTCACCAACGTTTTGGTCGAAATATTCATGTTCTCGTTCTTGATTACCGCGTCTGCGTACAATTTCTTCTATTCAATCGCCAGTGCAGCGATTCTTGTACCTTACGCATTTAGCGCATTCTATCAACTGAAATTCTCAATGGCCGAAGACAAGGGCACTAAAGGCCATGCCTTCAACATTGGAATTGGGATCGTCGCAAGTATTTACGCCCTCTGGTTGTTATACGCAACCGGTAAAGACATGTTGCTTTTGATGATGATTTTGTTTGCCGCTGGTATTCCAGTCTATGTTTACCTCCAAAAGAAGGAAAACAAGGTCGAGAAGGTCTTCGGACCAGTCGAACTCGGTGTCGCAATCGTTTCACTCTTCTTAGGGTTATACGCGATTTTTGAAGTAGTAACAGGTGGCATCGTCATCTAGGACATTGGTAAGCATCATTTTCATTATGCAAAAACGTGAAAAATACGTGATAAAAACCTTAAGCAGATTTGCTACTTCTGGAAAATTTAGGTAATGTGGAGCTGAAAAGTAAGACAATTTTGCGTAAGGTGGAAACTAAATGAATAGACTCAGAGATCACAAGAAAATTTTAGATAACCTACGCTCACAAGATGCGTTTCAAGAGTTTTCTGATCAAGAATTTGCTCATTTAGCCGAACACATGTGCATTAAAGAATACAACAAGGGCCAAATTTTGGCGGATCAAGGGGATAAGAAGGATTATTTCTTCTTTCTAAGTTCTGGGGTCATCCGGACCGAACGGTACGACTATGAGGGTGAAAACACCTATTACGAGTACATTCGTCCAAACATGGGCTTACCTTACGCTGGCCTCTTCATTTCTAAGACCTACACGTATTCCATCGTGACGTTAACCCCGGTGACCGTCATCGTTTTCCCCATGAGTATCTTCGAAAGCGTCGTTGTGAATAATAATCGGGCGATGCTCACCGTTATCAAAAAAATGAGTGAGATCATCGATTACAACGAATACACGATGCAGATGATGATTAATTCCTCGGCTACGGTCCGAGTGAGTCACGCATTGAGCATCCTTGCTCATTCGCTCGGCACCAAGAAGAGTGATGGTAGTATCTACATTTCATATCCAATTACGTTAATCGAATTGGCAGAGGTGAGCTCGACTACTCGAGAAACAGCAGCAACAGTCGTTAATAATTTATTTTTAGATAATGATTTGGTTTATAGCCACAAGCACTTCACCATTTTTGAGAATTTCCTTGATGCATCAATGCTTGGAGTTAACTAGGTGGGCACATAATACGGCACTACCTGAGACTCCATTCCAAAATGATGTGAAAAAGTTTTTTTATTAATTTAATTTTAATCTATTGACAAACAATTTTTAGTCTTGTATATTAGTCAATATCCAATGACGGAAGAAGAGTAATTTGGAATTTCAGATACAGCGAGACAGGGATGATGGGAGCCTGACATTGAATCCGAACGAAGGCGCGCTTTCTAGGACCTAACAATTACATAAACAAAGCGGACAATGATCAATTAGAGTGGTACCGCGGGTAAACCATACTCGTCTCTTTTCAAATTTTTTAATTTGAAAAGGGGCGTTTTTTTATTACAGGAGGAAAAATGGACTACAAAAAACAGATAGCAGAAATCTTACATACTACCTTAAACTCAAGTCTTGAACTTGATAAAATCAAACAATTAATTGAAGTACCTAAAAAAGATAATTTAGGTGATTACGCCTTCCCAACATTTCTTTTGGCCAAAGAATTGCACAAGGCACCAAATATTATCGCTCAAGAAGTAGCCGCTGAAATCAACGACAAGCTTTTCGATAAAGTCCAACCGGTTGGACCATACGTGAACTTCTTCATGAGTAAGAACACTGTTTCAAACGACGTAATTAACCAAGTCTTGATTGAAGATTCTAATTACGGTTTCTACGACGAAGGTCAAAACAAGAATGTCCCAATCGACATGTCGAGCCCTAACATCGCTAAACCAATGTCAATGGGTCACTTACGTTCTACAGTAATCGGTAATGCGATTGCTAACCTCCTCACTAAACGTGGTTACCACCCAATTAAAGATAATCACTTAGGTGACTGGGGTACCCAATTCGGTAAGTTAATTGTGGCTTACAAAAAATGGGGTAACGAAGAAGACGTCAAGAAAGATCCAATTAAGAACTTAGTTTCCTACTATGTTAAGTTCCACGTTGAAGACGTTGAACATCCTGAACTTGATGACGAAGCTCGTCTGTGGTTCAAGAAGTTAGAAGATGGTGATCCAGAAGCACAACGCCTTTGGAAATGGTTCAGTGAAGTTTCCTTGAAGGAATTCCAACGAGTATACGATTTACTCGATGTGCAATTTGACCTCTACAACGGTGAAGCCTTTTACAACGACAAGATGGGTGCCGTTATCCAAGAGTTACGCGATAAGAACTTGCTCGAAGAATCTGAAGGAGCACAAATTATTCGCTTAGACGAATACAACTTGAGCCCAGCAGTTATCTTGAAGAGTGATGGTGCAACACTTTATATCACCCGTGACCTGACTACAGCAATCTATCGTGAACACGAATTTGATTTTGCCAAGAACTTATACGTTGTTGGTGCAGAACAAACTTACTACTTCAAACAAGTTAAGGCAGTTCTCTTGAAGATGGGTTACACCAGTGCTGAAAACATGCACCATATCCCATTTGGCTTAATCACTGTTAATGGTAAGAAGCTTTCAACCCGTTCTGGACGCATCATCCTCCTTGAAGAAGTGCTCAACGATTCAATCGACTTGGCCAAGAAAATGATTGAAGAGAAGAACCCTGACTTACCTGATAAGGAAGAGGTTGCTCGAGAAGTTGGTGTTGGTGCCGTCGTCTTCAACGATTTGAAGAACGAACGTATTTTGACAGAAGACTTCAACTTAGAAGATATCTTGAAGTTTGAAGGTGAGACTGGACCTTACGTTCAATATACTCACGCTCGTGCACAAAGTATCTTACGCAAAGCAGCTGACGTTGATTTAAGCGATCACGAATACAACATTGATGATGAATATGCTTGGGGCGTTGTGAAACAACTCGAGAAATTCGGCGCAGCCATCAAGGATGCAAACGACCGCTTCGAACCATCAGTTATTGCTAAGTACGCTGTGAAACTAGCTCAAAGCTTCAACAAATACTATGCAAATAGCAAAATATTAGAAAAAGACGATGGCTTGATTGCCCGATTAGGGTTAGTTAAGTCAACTCAAGTTGTTTTAAAAGAGGCATTACGGTTATTGGGTGTTAAAGCCCCAAACCAAATGTAATTTAATATCTTTGAATTTTATTACTCTGATAAAATAAGAGAGGTAATTTGTTTAAAAAAACAGATTATTTTTCGGGAGAAAAGTAATCTGTCTTTTTTTACACTTTTTTTCAGGGATTTTGATAGGAAATCTAATTAAATGATTGCAAATTAATTATTTAGACTTCTTATCCGCTGATTTGTTTGATTCATTCTTTGCTGGATCGTTGTTATTTTTAGCAGTTTTATCTGGTTTTGCCTTTTCTGGAAGTACAGCAAAGTTTTCGAGCATTTTATCTAAATCATCATTCTTTTTGAAAGTAAGACCCATTGGTATTCTCCTTTACGTTTAGTTGACCTAATAATAGCTAAATCAAGGCAGAATATCAAAAGAAAATATTTGGAAGAAAAAATTGGGAGTAAAGTTATGAAAAAACAAAAGGGAATTATCGGGCTATTAATGGCTTTGGTCACAATTTTGGCCATCGGCTTCACGAATAACCAACAAGTTGAAGCTACTTCACTTGAAGATGTCAAAGCAAAGGGTGTCCTAGTTATGGGAACGGCACCTGATTATCCACCATTCGAATTTTTGGCAAAGGTTGATGGTCAACAACAACCAGTCGGAATGGATATCGAAATTGGTAAACAAATCGCCAAAGACTTAGGCGTGAAGTTGAAGATCAAACAAATGGACTTCGATTCATTATTGGTTGGACTTGAAACAGGTAAGATTGACATGGCCATTTCAGGTTTAACACCAACGAAGGAAAGGCAAAAGAATGCCAGCTTCTCAAAAATCTACTATAATGTTGACCAATATTTCTTGGTAAACAAGGAAGACAAGAAAATCACTACTAGTTTCAAATCTTTCAAGGGTAAGAAGCTTGGTGTTCAATCAGGTAGTTTGCAATTACAATTAGCAAAAGCACAGATGAAGGATACTAAGTTGGTCCAAATGACTAGTATCACCGATCTCTTGCTCGCCTTGAAGTCACACAAGGTTGACGGTATTTTGACAGAATCAGCTGTTGCATTGGCTTATTCACAACATGACGACCAAATTGACTGGGTTAACAGTAAATTAGTTAAGGGTGAAGACATGGAAGGATCAGCTATTGCCTTCTCAAAAAATGAACCTGAATTAGTTTCGGCGGCTAACACAACCATCGACAAGATTCAAAAGAATGGTTGGCAGAAGAAGTACTTAGCAGAAGCCGGCGACTATTTGAAACCAACTTCTAAGAAGGAAAATGCTTGGATTACTGTTTTAAAATATTGGAAAGACTTTGCTAAAGGTTTAGGCTACACACTCTTAATCACTGTTGTTTCAATCTTCTTCGGTATTATCCTTGGTATTATCTTCGCGCTCTTACGTTTAGGCAAAAACAAGTTCTTCCGTGGCATTTCAATGGCCATTGTTGAATTCATCCGTGGGACACCTTTGATGATCCAATTGATGTTCGTCTACTTCGGTCTTAGTGTCATTACTGGGATTGATATCCAACCACTTTTGGCAGGTTTCATCGCCGTTTCAATTAACAGTGCAGCTTACGTTTCTGAGATTATCCGTGGGGGGATTAACTCAGTTGATCCAGGTCAAACTGAAGCAGCTCGTTCACTTGGTCTTTCATATAAAGACACTTTACAAAGCGTTATCTTGCCTCAAGCCATTAAGAACATCTGGCCTGCATTAGGTAACGAATTTATCACCTTGATTAAGGAAACTTCAATCGTTTCCATCATCGGTGTTTCTGATTTGATTTTCCAATTACGTACCGTCCAAGCAGCAACTTACCAAGGTATTATTCCTATCGTGATTGCGATGGTCATTTACTTTATCGTTACTTGGAGCTTGTCTAAACTCTTAAACCACTTTGAAAGGAAGATGAATCATGGAACTAATTAAAGTTGAAAACCTCGTAAAAAATTTCGAGGATAAAGAGGTTTTAAAAGATATCACAGCAACAGTTAATGAAGGCGACGTTATCGCAATCATCGGGCCTTCTGGTGGTGGTAAGAGTACTTTCTTACGTAACTTAAATATGCTTGAAACACCAACAAGCGGCACAGTTACTTTTGAGGGCAAACAACTCACTAACCTTAAAGAAAACGAATTGAATTCCGTGCGTGAAAAAGTGGGAATGGTTTTCCAAAACTTCAACCTCTTTGCTAATCTCACAGTGACTGACAACATCACTTTGGCTTTGAAAAAAGTTAAAAAGGTTGATGACGCGACCGCTGCGACAACTGCCCAAGAATTGCTTGCCCAAATGGGTCTGGCTGAATTTGGGGATGCGTATCCAGATTCACTT
>CAMJXI010000071.1 GCA_946409675.1 uncultured Lactobacillus sp.
TCACGTTCCAACTATATTAACGATTCTAATAAAGACTTGATCCAAGAAATTGTGGCCGGAATCATCGCCAAACAACATCCGGATGGGAGTTGGGCACTCTTTGGTACCAACGGCGACCCGGACATCACAAGTATGGTGTTGCAGGCCTTGAGCCCCTTCAAAAACGATGCGGCTTATTCTAAGAATATCGAGCAGGGCGTGGCTAGTTTGAGTGCCATGCAAAATGCGACTGGCGGCTTCAGCGCTAATTTTGGTGGGAGCCAACAACCCGATAATGCAAACTCGGTTGCCCAAGTTTTGGCTGCTTTGACGAGTTTAGGAATCGATCCAACTAGCGCTGCCTTCACCAAAAACGGCGTAACCACTGTTGACAATCTGCTTACCTTCTATGTGCCTGGCCAAGGAATGAAGTATCTTTTGAGCCAAACACAAGTCAACGGCATGGCCTTAGAACAGACTTACTACGCATTGGTCGGCTATGACCGCTATTTGACGGGAGCAAAGGGTCTTTATGAGATGGATGAGGTTCCGGTTGTTGATCCTACTCCAGATCCTGATCCGACTCCTGATCCTGATCCGACTCCAGATCCTGATCCGACTCCAGATCCTGATCCGACTCCTGATCCGACTGAACCTGACACTGACGACAAGACAGATGAAACAAAGAATCCGGTAACGGACGATAATAATAAAACCGATGAAAGTGCAGCACCTGTTGCTAATGCGACTAAGACCGCGTCAGCCACTCCCGCAACAAAGAAGAGTGCTAAAACCAAGTCTAAGAGCTGGAACTTCTCTGCTCCCGCTTTCCACGAGAAGGCCGAGAAAAACACAGCCAAAAAAACGACTCCTAAAAAAGCCGTCGCTAAAAATGAAACATTGAAGACGGCAAGTATTGCCGGGGTTACTGGACTTGTAGCCGTCGGACTTTTGACCGGTTTCGCCTTCAAATTTAAAATATTCAAAGGATCCGTCAAATGAAAATTAATCAGAGAAAAGTACTATCTACCCTAACCCTAATTTTGCTGACCTTTTTCCTGACTTTAACTGGTTGTCAGACTAAGGAAGCAACCACTAAACCTTTGGGAATCGACAATAGCATCCCTCAAAGTGGTGTAATTTCTAAGGCCAAAATGGCGACCATCGCCGGCAAAAATTACAATTTCGATTTTTCCGGTACTAATTCCGGCATCGACTATACTTGGACTTTTGCTGGTAAACAAATCCAGAATCCGGCGAAGCAAGACCTTGGTCTCGCGTTTCAAACTAAGGGACTTAGTTCCCTCAAAAAAGCTGCGGGCAATGCCCCTTATGCTCTTGGCATTAAGGTCGCTAAGTTCTATCTTGCAGGCAGCCCCATCGTCACCATTAATTTGAACGAAAAATGGGACGCCAACCACGTTTTGGCAGTCACGGAGAAGAACGACAAGCTTCAAGAGTTAAAGACTGCAAAGCCGGCTATTAGCACTAAAAATGGCAAGACGGTCCTAACCTTTAACCTCCAAACCACCGGTAAGAAGATCTACCTTGTAGCTGGTAAGACTTTTGACGAGAAGGTTATTGCCGAAAACAAGGCACAGGAAAAGGTCTACCAGAAGGTTGCAGAAAAACACGTGGCAGATAAGAAGACCTATCGAGTTGCCTTGAAAAAAGAAGGCCAATCTTCTAGCAAAAAATCTGACACCAAAAAGACAAGCAGTAAAAAGCAAACGCCTAAAAAACCCAAAAACAGTAACCAGTCTGAAAAATCAAACGAGAACTCGCAGACGTCTGAAAAAAACGAATCCTCTACAGAAACCAAACCTACTACGGAACCTAAAACCGCCTACGTTACTTTGAGTATCGATGCTAAATCATTAGTCGGTAATTTGGACAAGGTGACAGAGACCAAACGGGATTTTGTACCAAAAGACGGCTGGATTTTGACACCAACGAAATTCAAGTTGGAAAACAAGGACACCGTCTACGATATTTTGATCAGAGCAACCAAGAAGTACGGCATCCAAATGGAAGCAAGCTACACACCACTTTACAGTTCCTACTATATTGAAGGCATCAACCAACTTTACGAATTCGACGCGGGCTCGCTGTCGGGCTGGATGTACAACGTCAACGGCTGGTACCCGAACTACGGTGCATCATCCTACAATTCACTTGAAGACGGCGACGTCATTGAATGGCGCTACACCAAGGAACTTGGCCACGATATCGGGCAATAAAAATTTCAGTTAGAAAGGACCATAGAAAATGAAACGCGACTTATTTAAAAATTGTCATCCAATCGTTAACTTCGCGTTTTATTTTGCTGTCCTTGGATGCAGCATGTTCATCATGCATCCCTTTATTCTGGCAATCTCGCTCATCTCGGCGATTGCCTACGCGGTGACTTTAACGAGTGCGAAACAAGTTTTGCTCTTCAATTTTAAGTTTACTTTACCGGGTTTATTGGTGGTCCTAGCAATCAACCCAATCTTCACCCACTATGGCGTAACGCCGTTAGTTACCTTATCGAACGGGAACTCGATTACTTTGGAAGCCATCGTCTATGGCTTGGTGCTTGGTTCAGTGCTGGTTGTCGCCACTAATTGGTTCACCAGTTTGAATCTGATCTTAACGCACGACAAGTTCATCGATATTATTGGGCGAATTTTGCCAAAAATTGGACTTTTGCTTTCACTGAGTTTCCGGTTCGTGCCCCTCTTCATTCAGCAATTCAAAAAAACGATTGTGACCCAGGCAAGCATTTCCCAGGGAATTCATGAGGGCAAACTTTTGACCAGATTGAAGAACGCCTTTCAAATCACGGGCTTTATGTTCGGCTGGACGATGCAGAAAGCCTTGAACATTAGTGACGCCATGCAGTTACGCGCATATGGTACCCACAAGAGAAAACTCTACCGACCAAACGTGTTCGATCGGAGAAATAAAATTCTACTAACGATAATAGGGGTTTTGACCGGAGTGGTCATTGCCAGTCAGTTCAACCGCGGACTCTATGCGAGCTACAACCCAATTATCAAGGTCAGTGGGCTTACTATTGCAGGAAATATCTGGACGATTCTCGGAACAATTAGTTTCGGAATTTTGGCCAACCTTCCACTGCTTTTGCACGTCTTAGATCAACTAGAATGGCACCGCGCACAACAAAAGATTTCCCAATCTGCACAAAATAGAAACAGCTTCCTCGAGGTACTTAATCATGATTAATTGTCAGAACTATTCGTTCCACTATCCTAACCAACCAGACGTGTTACACGAGTTAAGCTTCGAGCTGGAACGTGGGAGCTTCACACTTTTGTTGGGGTTAAACGGGAGTGGCAAGACCACCCTCATCAACCAACTGACACCAACGCTAGCAAGCCATGGCAACCACGAGTGCCAAATTTTGTTTGAAGATCAGCCAATCGAAGAAGTTGCACCAGAAAAGATTGGCTTCGTGATGCAGAATCCAGACGACCAGTTGGTGACCGATACTGTTTGGCACGAGCTGGCCTTTGGCTTGGAGAACCTCGGAGTAGAAACTAGTGAAATCAGACAACGAATCGCGGAGGTAGCTTCCTTCTTTGGCATCCAAAACTGGTTTGACCAGGACACGAATTCTTTATCTGGCGGGCAGAAGCAACTACTAAATCTGGCTAGTGTGATGGTGTTGAACCCAGAACTTTTGATTTTGGACGAACCGACCGCACAGTTGGATCCGATTGCGACTGACAACTTCATTCAGATGTTGCACAAATTACACTATGAATTAGGATTGACGATTATCATCACTGAACATAATATCGAGAAGCTTTTGCCGTATGCGACGCGAGTTTTGGCGTTAGAAAAGGGTTCATTAGTCGTTGATGATGTGACTACTAAGTCACTTAACCAAATCTGGGAAAAACTACCGCACTTACGCGGGATTTTGCCGGCAGTAACCCAGGTCACGTTAACAAAAGACGAAAAAATGGCCAACCCACCCATCCAACTGGCTGAGGGTAAAAAATGGCTAGAAGAACAGAAAGTTGTAGCCAAGTCGTTTACAGATTCCGGAAGTCGGAGCGGTTTTGAAAAACCGATTCTTACGGCTGAGCGTATTTGGTTTCGCTACACGTTAGAGGGAATAGATCAATTGAAAGGTCTGGACTTTGCACTCTATCCAGGGCAACTAACGGCTTTGTTGGGCGGAAACGGTAGCGGAAAAAGTACGTTACTATCGCTGTTAGCGGGCTTGAACACGCCCTACCGCGGAAAAGTTTTAGTGAACGAAACGGCGGTAGCATCCATACCAGCTAAGGAAAGATTTCAAGAATTGATTAGTATTTTGCCCCAGGATCCCACAACGCTTTTCGTTAAAAACACGATCATGGCAGACCTTGTTTTGACGAACAAGGATGAGCAATTAATCTTAACTGGAGCGGAAAGTTTAGGAATTACGGACCTGCTGGATAAAAATCCACTGGATTTGAGTGGAGGGCAGCAACAGTTGGTTGGCTTGTTCAAGATTCTACTATTAAAACCGAAGATTCTCTTTTTGGATGAACCGACGAAGGGTTTGGATCAGGTTGCGAAGCAAAAAGTTAAAGAAGTGCTTAAAGCGTTGCAGGCACAAAATGTGGCGATTTTGATGGTGACGCACGATTTGGATTTCGCAGCGGAAGTTGCGGATCAGGTAGGACTCTTCTTTAACGGAGAAATAACGAGTTTGGCGCCGACGCATCAATTCTTTGGGAAAAATATTTTCTACACGACCCAGACAAACCGTTTGATGCAGAACTACGCACCAACGGCGATTACGGTGGCGGAGGCAGTAGCATGCCTGCAAAAATAAAGGACTACGTCAGCAATTTATATGGCAACAAAAAGTTTGAAACAGACGACTTGAAGTTTGAACATCAAGAGGAAATATATTTACCAGTTTTCACTTGGAAAATGCGGTATTTAGGAGAGTTTTGCGCGATTCTTGCTCTGCTTGGCTTAGTTATCTGGTCGGCACTCAATCTCCCCATCCGTGAAGTACTAGCAGTCAGTTTAGCCATCGTAGTCGTTGTGGTAGCCTTCTTCCTGATCTGGTTGGAGAAGAAAAATACGTCGTCGCGTCAGCTGACGGTAATTGCTGCACTGATTGCGTTGGGCGTAGCGGGACGAGCCGCGTTCTTCATGTTCCCCCAGTTCAAACCGGTGGGAGCGATCGTGATTATTTCCGGGGCAATATTGGGACCGGAGGTAGGATTTATAGTCGGTAGTATGACGATGCTCATTTCAAATATCTTCTTTGCACAGGGACCTTGGACCCCCTGGCAGATGATTGCTTTTGGATTGATTGGATTTATCGTGGGACTTTTAACCCATGCAAAAATTTTAAAACCAACGCGCTTGAGTTTATGTTGGTTCGGCTTTGTTAGTATAATAATAATTTACGGCGGAATCATGAATCCCGCGTCGGTACTGATGTACACGTCGGAAATTAATTGGCGGTTGATTTTGGCTGCGTATATATCGGGAGCACCAATGGATTTAGTCCATGCGATAGCGACAATTTTCTTCTTATGGTTTTTGAGTAAACCAATCATTAAAAAGTTAAGTAGGATTCAATATTTAATTAGTTGATAGAAAAATTTAAATAAATAATCATTTACAGTCACTCGTTTTAACGGAGTGACTGTTTTTTTGTTGGGTTTGTGAAAACAATGCAAGAAAGCGGGAAAATGCCGGAATTTTGAAAGATAATCTGTGTCATTGGAGAATTAATAACGTTCAATCGGTTTAAATAACTTATCTGATTTTTGATCGCTTTCATTATACAGGTATGTATTCGGCTAATTTGATAATAAAATTCGGTAACGATAACGTTACAAAAAATAATAAATTGATAATAAAAGAACAATTTCCTTGTCTTTTGTTATTTTCCTGTCATAATGTCATTGTAGGAATACCGTCATTTAGGTGTTAACGCAAATTGTGACGATTTTCTAAATAGTTATTGTATATCACAATTTTGTTATTATTATTAATTTATGGAATATTTATCCATATTGATAATACTGAAACGTATAGATTACTTAGGGGAGATAACATTATGAATTTTAAAAATTGGAAAAAATCGGTCAATTCTGAGGAAAAGACTCATTTTAAGATGTATAAATCTGGCAAGAT
>CAMJXI010000072.1 GCA_946409675.1 uncultured Lactobacillus sp.
ACCACCGAGATCTACACTCTTTCCCTACACGACGCTCTTCCGATCTATTTCGGGATGGTTTTCCAAAACTTTAACCTGTTTCCTCATTTAACTGTGTTGCAAAACATTACTGAGGGTCCAGTGCACGTCCAGAAGGTTAGTGCAGACACTGCTTTGACGCAAGCAAAAGACTTACTCAACCTGGTTGGCTTGAGTGAAAAAGGGGATGCATTCCCAGCTCAACTTTCCGGTGGACAGCAACAACGTGTGGCTATCGCCCGCGCCCTTGCAATGAAACCCCACTTTATTCTTTTCGATGAACCCACTAGTGCACTCGATCCAGAACTTGAAGGCGAAGTTCTCAAAGTGATGGCCGACCTTGCCGCACAAAAAAGTTCACAAATAATCGTAACGCACAACTTGAATTTTGCCCGCGAAGTAGCCGACCGAATGATTTTCTTTGAGAATGGGAAAATCGGTTTTGACGGCACTCCCGAAGCGTTCTTCACAAACGACTCAGAAAGAATCCAAGCTTTCACCAAAAAAATCCTAAAATAATTTCCCAAGATTGTGATTTTCTGATAACATGGAAAAGTACATTGTGTCATTTTTTTGGCATAACGAAATTTTTTGGGGGTAAGTATGGAATATTCATTAACTGTGCAAGTGATTGCAGAATTTATTGGGACCGCGTTCATGGTTTTACTCGGGAATGGCTCGGTTGCTAACGTTGAATTAAAAGGAACGAAGGGTCATCACGGCTCATGGCTAATCATCGCGATTGGTTACGGAATGGGTGTCATGATTCCGGCTTTGATGATTGGCTCTGTTTCAGGTAACTACATTAACCCAGCTTTTGCTATCGGGATGGCATCAGTTGGTTCAATTGCTTGGAGTAAAGCCGGCTTGTTCATCGTTGCGGAATTTTTGGGTGCAATGGTCGGACAGCTCGTCGTAGTCGCAATGCATAAACCTTATTATGATCAAACGACTAATCCAACTGCTATCTTAGGAACTTTTTCTACTATTGAAAATACTGGTAGCAAATTGAACGGCTTCATCAGCGAATTCTTTGGTAGTTTTGTGTTGTTCTTCGGCGCTTTAGCTTTGACTCACAATACTTTCAACGGCAAAGCTGACCTCGAAGTTGCTCATATTGGACTCGGTTTTCTGGTAATGGCACTTGTTGCTTCAATGGGTGGACCTACTGGACCTGCCTTAAATCCAGCTCGTGATTTGGGACCAAGAATCTTGCACGCCATCTTACCTTTGAAAAATAAAGGTGACTCACAATGGGGCTATTCATGGGTTCCGGTTGTTGCACCAACGCTTGCTGCAATCGCTGCTGCGTTTGCTTTTAAAGCATTATTCGGATTATAAAATCGTAAAAGTCAGCTTAGCTGGCTTTTTTATTTACTTAAATGACAAAAATGTTAGTTCAAATTTTTGTGTAAAATCGCTATAGTTAGTATGATAATAACAAAGGAACAGGGGGAAGAAGATGTCTGTAAAGTGGTCGCATCGACTAATTAATATCTTAACGATTATCTCGATGATCATTTTGACCGGGTTAATTATTTACTGGTGGAAATTAGGGATTTTTCAATCACAAGCAAAAATGCACGATTACCTTGCTAACAAGCAAATCTTGGGGCCGGTGATTTTTGTATTTATTCAGATTGTCCAAGTCGTAATTCCGATTATTCCCGGTGGGATTAGTCTGCTCGGGGGTGTTTTGTTCTTCGGACCCGTCTGGGGTTTTGTTTATAACTATGTCGGTATTTGCCTTGGATCGTTTGCTAACTTCTTTTTGGCAAGATATTATGGTAAACCATTTATCCTTCATATTGTTAAGGAAGATACGTATAATAAATACATTGAGAAGACGAAGGATCAAAACAAGTTTGATATCTTCTTCGCATTTTGTATTATTGCACCGGTTGCGCCGGATGATGTGCTCTGTTACATTGCCGGGTTGACCAAAATGACTGCTTGGCGTTATTTCTGGATTATTATCCTAATGAAGCCTTGGACAATTTTGGCATACAGTATGGGGATGCAATTAGGCGTTCAATGGGTAATGAAATTGATTGGAAAATAACTTTGACTGAATTTTTAGAAACTAAACGGCTGCGTTTTCGCAGCTTTGAAGAGCGTGATTTAGATAAGGTATATGAATGGGGAACGAACCAGCTGTATAATCAAACAGCTGGTTTTGTTGTTCTTTCGAGTATCGACCAGGCCAAACAGGTGATTGAGAAATATAAACAACGCCCCCAGACCTTTGCTTTAGAACTTAAGGAGACTGGTACTCTAGTTGGGATGATCGAGCTCAACGAGCGGGGACTAGACGAACAATCTGGCCTACTTGCAACTAAAGAATTTGGTGTTTTGGTTGATCAGAAATTCTGGCGGCAAGGGTTGATGAACGAGGCACTAGCTGTCTTTATTCCGTATGTCTTTGAGACGCTCAATCAGCGCGAATTATGGGCGGGTGTCTTTCCCTCAAACACCAAATCCAAGCAAATGCTCGAGAAATTTGGCTTCGAATTCAAATATACTGCGGATTATTCTGCGATGGGTCTTCCCAAAAGCTACAATGAAGATTATTATTTACTAAGTAGAATTAATTATTTTGAAATTTTCTCATAAAATAAATATTGAAATGTAACCGTTATCGGTTATAATTAGGTGAGTTATTTAAAACGAAATGAGATATTTGTTGTGGAATTTTCATTTTAGTAGAATAGAGGAACCGTTATGAGCCTTGCCGCAGATATATTTTTGACTGCCGCCGAGAATGACCGTTTAAATGTTTTTCATCTTGTGAAATCTTTTCTTGAACAAACTTATATTTTGGCAAGAAACGATCGGGAAGTGAACGATCAGCTTCCACGTGACTATACAACTGTCAACTTGCGCGAAATTGCTAAATCGATGGACAAAACCTATGGGTCTGTCTATAATTCGTATCTTCAAATTTTTGAAGACTTTAAAAAGATTACGGGTAAAGAAGAGCTAACTTCAAATGATGTCTTTAATCATAAGAGTGACCTCTATCGTTTCTATTTAATGACGAACTCGTATAGCTACAAATTCATTAAAATCAGTTTGCGTGACGAACACGTGACTTTAAATGAGTTCTTGGAAGAGAACAAAATCAGTAAAGCTACAGCCATGCGCCACTTTAAATCTTTACGTTTACATCTTAAAAAGTATGGTATCCGGATGGTTTATGATGAAATTGGTTTCGTTGGGGACGAGCAATTGATTCGTTTGGCAACCACTACTTTGATTTGGAATGGGACAAACGGAATTGTTTGGCCATTCGTGATGATTGATCACGATACGATTGATGAACTCTATCAACAAATCAAGCGTGATTTTGGTATCGGCGAGATCAACCAAGCAACGAGTGAACTTTTCCGTTACTACATTGCTGTTTCAATCGAACGGATTTTGGGCAACCACATCGTTGATGATAATGAAACGTTGAAATTATTGCGCTTCCCATTCCCATCGACCATCAAACAATTCTTGGAAAATCACAACGAGGGTGTCTTAAAAGACCACCCAGATCTTGTGGAATTGACTGAATCTGCTTCCCTTTATTTGACGATGAATATTTTGCCGTTCAAATACGAGAGCATTCAACCAATCGACTTCTTATTGAAATCAATCAAGCACTACAACAATTCGATTTATCGTTTTGTGGAGGACTTTATCGACATCTTGCCGAATGAAGTGGTCGACAAAATTGGCCTCTCAATTATCGAGAAGAAGACGTTACGTTTGAACCTCGCGCAAACAATGGTCGGTGTGCTCGCTACGAAGAGTCGCTACCCAGTGATTTTGGACGATTTTTTGGGCGACGAAGGCTTCTTCCTACAAGATGAAGACCCAGCTACCAAAAAAAAGGTGGAATCTTCTCTTGAGCACTTGATTTACAGTCATCCGGAGACTGAATTCAAGAAGTATATCGATATCATCAGCTATGCGTTCTACCAGATTATTCGCCGCTTGAACACCTTCTTGAAGGTGAACACCAAGGTGAATATCGCCTTGAATATCCCAGTTAATACCAGTTCTTATACTGATATTTACAATTTCATTAGCGGAATGCGCATCGTCAACATCCAAAATTACACTGATAGTGGTCCGGATACGGATATGCTGATCAGTTCAGTGAAGACACCGGATGACTTCGACGAGAAGTTCCCTAAGGCAATTGTGGTGAAATTTGGCGAGAAATACAGTGCTGCCGAATATGGCATGCTAACTGTTTTGCTGATGCGTATTTGGTCGCAAAAGATTCAACAACAGAAAAAAGACGCTTTAACTTCAACTAATTAGATGTTAGAATAGCTTAAACACGAAATCCAAGACAACTTCAGAGAGCTCATGGTTGGTGAAAATGAGTGGATGTCGCTCCAGATTTTATATGTGGGCAGGTAATACTGCACGGTACTAGCCGTTATCTATTATTCGAGTGTGGCACTTTTTGTGCTGAACTAGGGTGGTACCGCGAATTTGACCGATTCGTCCCTTTTATATTGGGATGGTCGGTTTTTTTATACACTTTTTTGGAGGAAATTATGCTAGATATCAAGAAGATTAGAAACAACGTTGAATGGGCCAAAGAAAAATTGGGCGCACGTGGAATTAAACCAGAAGAAATCGATGAA
The DNA here is from genome assembly GCA_946409675.1 of uncultured Lactobacillus sp. Lineage (GTDB taxonomy): Bacteria > Bacillota > Bacilli > Lactobacillales > Lactobacillaceae > Amylolactobacillus. The sequence continues at coordinate 4,665 of CAMJXI010000072.1, forward strand.
TTGATTCAACTGGATGAAGATCGCCGCCAACTTTTGGTCAAGAATGAACAATTGAAGAACCAACGTAACGAAGTGTCTGAACAAATCGCCGTTGCCAAACGCAACAAGGAGAACGCCGATGACGCCATCGCTGCAATGCGTAATGTGGGTCAAGAAATCAAAGCTTTGGACGAACAACAAGCTACTATAGAAGAAAAGCAAAAATACATCCTATTGCGCTTACCTAATTTCCCTGACGACTCAGTGCCAGTAGGACCTGACGAAAGCTATAACGAAGAATTACGCAAGTGGGGTACACCGCGTACTTTTGACTTCGAACCTAAGTCACACTGGGAAATCGGGGAAAACCTCGATATTTTGGACTTCGAACGTGGTGCTAAGGTTTCTGGCAGTCGCTTCTTGTACTACAAGGGTGCTGGTGCCCGCCTAGAGCGCGCTGTCTACAACTTTTTCTTAGACCAACACCTATTAGAGGGCTACGAAGAAATATTGCCTCCATACCTCGTGAACAACGATTCAATGACTGGTACTGGTCAATTCCCTAAGTTTACCGAAGACGTCTACACCGTTGAAGTTGAAGAAAAACCATTAACGCTTATTCCAACGGCCGAAGTTCCTTTGGTTAACTACTACCGTGATGAGATTATCCAAACTGAAAAACTCCCCGTTTCATTCACTGCACTTTCACCAGCCTTTCGTTCAGAAGCTGGTAGTGCTGGACGTGATACCCGTGGCTTGATTCGTTTACACCAATTCAACAAAGTCGAAATGGTGAAGTTTACTAAACCTGAGGATTCTTTTGCCGAACTCGAAAAGCTCACAAATGATGCAGAAGACCTGCTTAAAAAGCTCAATCTACCATATCATGTGATCACATTGGCATCTGGAGACGCTAGTTTCACTTCTGCTAAGACATATGACCTCGAAGTATGGATTCCCGCACAAAACATGTACCGTGAGATCTCAAGCTGCTCCAACTGTACTGATTTCCAAGCTAGACGCTCGCAGATTCGCTTCCGTAACGACGAGGGTAAACTTGAGTACGTGCACACCTTAAACGGCTCAGGGCTTGCTGTAGGACGTACTGTCGCAGCCATCCTTGAAAACCACCAAAATGCTGATGGTAGCGTGGATATCCCCGAATTGCTTGTTCCATATATGCAAGGACTCACTAAAATCACCAAAAACTAGTCAATTTCATTTGACGTGTACTACCGAAACTGATAATATAGTTCAAGTCGTCAACGGCGGGATTATATTGTCAGTTTTTTGTTTGTAAATACTTGTTAAAAGTACTTGCAAAAGGAAAAGTGAACGCGTATAATTTTAAAAGTTGTCAAGCGA
>CAMJXI010000073.1 GCA_946409675.1 uncultured Lactobacillus sp.
ATTGGTGACTGGAGTTCAGACGTGTGCTCTTCCGATCTGGTTGATGCATGACCATTGGAGCATCTTCAGGTTGGGCACCGAAGGCAACACCACGTTCGAAGATTCGACCATAAGTACCACCACCGATAATTTGTTCATGACCTTTTTTGCCAGTTTGACGTTCATAAACGGCCAAAAGAGTTTTGACTAATTCGTCGTCACCACTGACATAGTGAGGTGTTTGGTTGTGACCAAACACGGCTGAAGTCAAGATTTCACCAAGTTTGTCGGTGATAATTTCGTTGATTTCTTCAACGGTGATTCCTTGGGGGTAACGAACGTTTACAAGGATGCGAGCAGAGTCTGCTGAGTAATCATATACGTCAGGTGCTGCTGAAAGTTCGCCCATCAAGTCATCGTGATGGTTGATGCCAAGCTTTGAACCATCGAAGTCTTCGTGCAAGAATGAAGCAATTGTCTTCAAGTAGTTCAAATCGCGTCCGGCAAAATCATAGTTACTGAGGAAAGTTCCAAGGAAGGTAGCAGCGTTACGACCAAGACTTGGTTCTGAACCATGAGCACCTTGACCATTCAAGATAACCTTAGCTTCTAAACCGTTAACTTCAAAAGTACCAGTTAATGTGTTGTCGGCAAGGTATTTGTCGTAATCGGCTTTCATCGTGTCGAGGCTTGAGCCAGAAATTGTGACTGTCGCAGTTTGAGGAACCATGTTAGATGCAAGACCTGATTGGAAACTAAGAAGTTTAGTAGCACCAGTATTTGCAACGCCTTTGAAATCAAGGGCAAAAGTCACAATCCCTTTTTCACCATTAATGATTGGGTATTCAGCATCAGGTGAGAAGACGAAGTCAGGATGTGGTTCTGTTTCGAGGTAACGGTTAATGCCAGTCCAGTCGTTTTCTTCATCAGTCCCAACGATGAAGTGAACTTGTTTGTTTAACTTAACGCCTTGTTCCTTCAAAATCTTAAGTGCGTAGTAAGCTGCGAGAGAAGGTCCTTTGTCATCAGCAGTACCACGACCATAGAGGTTGCCATCTTTAGCAACAACTTCAAAAGGATCTGTTACCCAGCCATCACCGGCAGGAACTTCGTCCATATGTCCGATGACACCGAGGATTTCGTCTCCTTGACCAAATTCGACACGACCAGCAAGGTTGTCGATGTTGACGTTCTTGAAACCGTCACGTTCTGCAAGTCCAAGAAATGCAGCTAATGCTTTTGCAGGTCCTGGTCCCAATGGGTATTCGTCGGTTTTATTGGCAAGGTCACGAGAACTGTCAATTGCAACGAGTGTTTTCAAGTCGGCAAGAATGTCACCGCGTTTTTCTTCTGCTAATTTTTTATAATCCAAAGTCATATTGGACCTCCTTAAAAATTTATTAATTACAGTTTAGCATTTTTTAATACTGTTAGGGGTCTCGAAATAGTTAAATATTCGGTAAATGATAGTTTTTTGGTGTTGGCCGGAAAAAGTGCATTATCGGCCAAACTGATATTGGTTAAACGTTTTTTGGTTGGTAAAGCGAAGTAGTCTTTCGTTGCAACGTCTGAGGCGAAGTCCGGTGAAATACCGTGAATCAAGACGTTTTTACTTTGAATCCAGCCGATTTCGGTCTTGAACCAAGTTTGGGAGCTGTTTGAATTAACTCCTAAAATTTTATATTGTTTTTGCGCTTTTAAGGTGCCCAAAATCGTGTTAGGTGAAGTTGGGTTGTCGTAGGCCTGTGGGTGACTCTCATCACGCAAGGTAACTATTTTGTTCAAATAGGTGAACGATTCCTCTGGATTCAGGTTGTAGTTGAAACAATCGGCCAAGACGTATTGAGCACGACCGATTTTATAGTACTTCTTTCCATTAACGATGACCCCAGACGAAATTTTTACCTCTTGTTTTGTCAGAATACTCGTTCCCGTTTGCACGTTCAGGTAAGGGTTCTCTTGAATTGGGGTGCTAGTTGAGCCGGTGTACAAGGCGAGGCGGTTGACCTTAAATTCCTTGGTGCCGCTCTTAGCAATCTTGTACTGGTAACCTGTTGCTGGGTAGTTGGTAACCACGCCGTCAATCGGCAAGTTAACCAACCAGTTCCATTGTTTTGGATCTTCGTGCATCTGGTCCCAAACAAAAACCTTCTTCTTCAAGTAATGAAGCTGCGTTATTAAAGCAGGTGTAACAATCTTAGACGAGATATTAATCCCATCGATGTAGCTCAAGACGTCAAAGTTAATTCGTTTTAAGGAGCCGACGATGAAAATCCGGGGAATCTCGGGCATGAGTTTTTGCATGACCTTGAGACTCTTGTAGCTAAACGAGTGGACCATTACGCGGTCTTGCATATTGTATTTTTTGATGAGTTCCACCAAAAAGGGTTCCATATTTTTGGGATTATTAGCTTTGGTTTTCTTCGTTTCAATCAAAAATTTCACTTTAGGGTTCTTCTGGTAGTAGCTAAAAAGCTGGGCGAGCGAATAGACGGGCTCCCCGTTGGCTTGCTTAAGCGTGTTTAAGTAGCTAAAAAAGTTTTGTGATACAATTGCAGATGTACCAGTAATCCGAGTTAAATCGCGGTCATGGGAAACAACAAGTTGATTATCTTTTGAGACATGCAAATCGAGCTCCACGTAGTCTGCGCCATCCGCAAAGGCCGAGTTGAAGCTTTGGGTAGTTTCTTCGGCGTATTTGGTCGGGTTACCCCGATGGCCGATTACCAAGAAACCTGATTGAAAGATAAAGATCACTAAAAAGAAACTAAGAAAAGCAAATTTACGCACGGAATCACCACCTATAATATTTTACTTTAACATATTTACATTAATGTGTAGAATTGGAGAACCATTTTGGCAGACAAAGACGACTTCCAAACTTTTGATTTAATTGAAGAAATTACGCGCAATGATGGCACGACCTACTACGAAGTAGGAAACATTATGATGAATGGTCGCGCTGAAAAAGCCGCCATCAAAAATTTAATTAAGAGCGTGCGGATTTTGCAACTCAACATTCCGCGCAGCTCAAGCTTGATTACTTATGAAGCCTATATTAATGAGAACTACAATTTCCCAGGTCCGGACATCGACAAGTGGGAAGAATGGGCGAAGCCCGCTGGACCAGTTCTTGACGCTTTTGAAATGATTCTGAAAACTAATCACATCGGCTAATATTAGGAAGAGTTACTTTGATGGAAAAAATTAGGATAATTCATACGAACGATCTTCATTCCCATTTTGAAAATTGGCCCAAAATCAGGCGTTATCTGTTAGCTGCCAAGGATGACCAATCAGTCGACCAGACGCTGACTTTTGATTTGGGTGACTTTATGGATCGTAGTCATCCGCTAACCGAGGTGACGGATGGGCAGATTAATATCGACCTGTTGAATCAGATTCACTATGATGCTGTGACCATTGGTAACAATGAGGGGATTAGTAATTCAAAAGCAGTCTTGGAGAAACTCTTTGCTCGAGCCAACTTTGATGTTGTGCTTGGCAACTTGTTTGAGCCGAGTGGGGAATTACCGGATTTTGTCCAACCGTTTAAGATTATTACGACCAACAAGGGGACGAAGATTGGGGTGCTCGGTTTGACCGCTGCATACCCAGTATCATACGAGCCCAACGGCTGGAACGTAAAGTTAATTAACGATGTTTTACCAAATCTTTTAAAAGAAATTACGCCAAAAGTCGATTTCGTGATTCTCTTGAGTCACCTAGGAATCACGATGGACCGTTACTTGGCCAATCACTATCCTGCACTCAACCTGATTATCGGTTCTCACACGCACCATTTGCTTGAAAAAGGGGAATTCGATAATCAGTCCGCCCTAGCAGCTGCTGATAAGTGGGGCAGGTTCATCGGAGACATTTCTTTAGAGTTTGATGACCAACACCAAATGAGTAAAATAAAGATTAAGACTGTGAAAACGGCCGATTTAGACGAAGATACACAAGATGAGGCAGAGATTGAAGGCTACATCGTCCGCGGACAAGACTTGTTGAACGAAGAACACGTTGCAATGTTGCCGGAAGAGTTTACTAACAAAAAACTGTTTTTTGACGAATCTTTACACGCCATCGCGGAATTTGTCGGGACTTATCTGGCCATCTTAAATACCGGTTTGTTTTTGAAACCAATCGGACCTGGTGTCTTGACCAAAAGGGACTTACACCAAGTTTTGCCTCACCCAATGCACGTCGTCTCCTTGAAGTTAAAAGGACAAGATTTATGTCGGATGATTATGGAAATGGAAAAGAACCGCAACTATTTACGTAATTTTCACGTCAGAGGGATGAGTTTTCGTGGTAAAATTTTTGGAGAAATCAAATATCGCGGAATCAGTGTCGACCAAGCGAGTCGCACAGTCTATGTGAATGGCCACGAAGTCGACGTCAATCACGTGTACACGATTGCAATTCTTGATCACTACGTCTTCATCCCGTACTTCCCAACCATTGAGATCATGGGCGAGAAGGAATTTCTCTTCCCCACCTTCTTTCGAGACGTTGTCGGAAATTATTTAGCAAAAAAATACCCTATTACAAAGGAATAGAATTGTGAAAGAAACTGAACCAATTAAGCAACGACATGCATTAGCCGATGTCGTCCTCGTTAAATCTGATTTTATTGTGATTAACAAGCACAAGTTTCGGATTTTAGAGAACTACAGGGATGCAGTCAAAATAAGCCTGTTAGAACAAAAGTATGACCCGTACTTAGAGAAGTACGATTTTTTGGTGGGCGACTTATCGAGTGAGAAGCTTCGTTTGAAGGGCTTCTACCAGAGCAACTCACCTAAAATTAGCATCGATAAGAAGTTTGATTCGCTGGAGGATTATTTACTCGAGTTCGTCAATCCGGGTGCACCGTATTTTGTCTTGGAGTCAATTGAGCCCAAGAAAACGCAGATCTCAAGCAAGTACAAAAAGCCTTACCGTGAGCATAAAGTTGCAAAGACAAATCTCAAGGGTAAGCAAGTTGATTCCACGTCGACTAAGCAAAAACAAAATCATCACACTTTTGTGATTAAAAAGAGGAAGACAAGTGAATCATAAGGACTACAAAGGATATTTAATCGATTTAGACGGCACCATTTACCGCGGAACAGAAAGTATTTTAGAGGCAACCAAGTTCATCAAACGCCTCCAGGACGCACAGATTCCGTATTTATTTTTGACCAACAACACGACTAGAACCAGACAAATGGTGGTCGACAAGTTGGCCGGTCACGGGATTTCAGCGACCATCGACCAAATTTACACACCAAGCCTGGCAACACGGGACTATCTTTTGGCCGAAAATAACGGCAAACCAACCACGATTTATTTGGTCGGTGAGATTGGACTCTATCAAGCCTTGCTCGAGGCTGGATTTACCCTCGATAACCAACACCCAGATTACGTCATCGTGGGCTTAGACAGCGATTTAACGTACGACAAGATCAAGAAGGCAACACTCGCAATCAGAAGTGGTAGTAAGTTTATCGGGACAAATGCCGACAAAAACCTGCCAAACGAAGAGGGACTAGTTCCCGGAGCTGGTTCTGTGATTGCTTTTGTCGAGGCAACTGTCCAGAAGAAGGCCTTTTACATTGGTAAACCAGAGCGCATTATCGTCGATATGGCACTCCAAGTTTTGGGCTTACAAAAAGACGATGTGTTAGTAGTTGGGGACAATTACGACACGGATATTAAGGCTGGCATCAATTCCGAGATGGATAGTTTGTTGGTTTACACGGGTGTTTCGACGAAAGAACAAGTCAAACGCCACAGTATCCAACCAACCTACGAGATTGATTCGCTAGATGAGTGGGAAGTATGATTGCAAAAACAAACG
>CAMJXI010000074.1 GCA_946409675.1 uncultured Lactobacillus sp.
AAATCATACTGTTATAGCTGTAGGAGATAATATGAATGATTTGGAGCTTTTAGAATACAAAAACGTGCCGCGCGGGACCAAAGTTACCATCACCAAATTATAGCTAAAAAAAGTGTTTGCATAGCAGCAGAAATTTGCTACACTCTATATTCGCTGTTTAAGATTATTTCTTCTGGAAATAGTCTTTTTTTAACCGAGGGGGTGCTTTAATGAATCAGTTAAATCCAGGATTACCGAGAAATTGGCAAAAGAATTTCTATATCTTCTTAACAGGACAATTTCTGTCTGGAATCACCAGTATGATTGTGCAATATTCCATCATCTGGTATCTCACTATGCAAACAAAATCTGCTACTATCTTAAGCATCGCCACAATATTAGGCATGCTGCCCATGGTTTTACTTTCACCATTTATTGGTGGGTTAATTGACCGGACTAATAAGAAGGCACTCTTGATTATCACAGATGCCGTAGTCGCCTTTTTTGCTGTCATCTTGAGCATCGCAGGTAGTTTAAACTCAACCTTTCCACTTTGGTTAGTCTTCGTCAGTCTCTTCATGAGATCCCTTGCGCAAACTTTTCAAAATCCCACTATCCAATCTGCCATGCCAGCAATGGTGGCACCCGACAAAATCACCCAGTCAAACGGCCAGTTCGGGATGATTCAATCAGCTAACATGATTATCGCTCCTGCTCTAGGGGCATTCTTGTTCAGCATCGTGCCGATTCAATACTTGATCTTGCTTGATGTGATTGGGTTTATCTTCGGTGCAGGAATGATCTTACTCGTCAAAATCCCAGACAACTCTGGTCAAAACGTCGAGAAGACTCACCCAGTAACTGATGCGATTTACGGTTTTAAATTACTCCGCAACAAAAAGGGTTTGTGGGCAATCACCATGATTGGTGCCTTCTTCACTCTTTTGTTCATGCCAGTCGGTTCGATGTATCCGTTGATGACCGTTAACTATTTCCATGGAACAGTCGCCCAAGCAGGGATTGTCGAAGTTATTTGGTCCGTCGGGATGCTCGTTGGTGGTGCCTTCATTGGGATGGCCAAGTCTTGGAACGACCGGATCAAACCGATGTTCCTGGGCTTTATCGCGGTTGGTGTCTTCATCGCTGCCTCCGCCATCCTACCAAGTACCAACGTCGGTTTTTGGATTTTCGTTGGTTTGAACGCCTTGGCTGGGTTCTCAGCTCCGTTTATCAACACGATGATGATGGCTATGATTCAAGAAAGTTTCGCCCCAGAGAGCTTGGGTCGTGTCATGGGTGTCTTGAATAGTGTTATCAGTATCGCTGGACCAGTTGGTTTAGTTCTTGCTGGTCCCTTGGGTGATCAAATCGGCGTCCAAAATCTCTTCCTCATCGGTGGAATTGGCGCAATCCTTGGTGGATTGATGCTCATTTTCATCAAAAACGCACGAAATTACGATCAAAATCTAAAGGCAACTCAGTCCTTAAATAAAGATGTCGAACTTAGTGAAACAAAATAAATAATTATCCACTCAAGTCTCAAAATTTTAGATGCTAGTCTAACATTATTGAGACTTTTTTATTACTTTAAAGTAATTGACTATATATTTTCATAGGGGATAATAGGTATAGAATTTGTTATGTGACTAAAATAGAAAAACTTGGAGACAGGAACAAATGTTAAAAATTGAAAACCTGACAAAGTCATTTGGGAATATGACTGCGGTCGATGCGGTTAATTTTGAGGTCCAATCTGGCGAAATTATGGGCTTAATCGGCCAAAATGGTGCCGGCAAAACGACCACCTTCCGGATGATTCTGGATTTCTTAACCCCTAATCAGGGTCAAATTTTCTGGAACGGTCAACCTCTTAAGGGTCAAGACATGAGCTTTATCGGCTACTTGCCTGAAGAGCGTGGACTCTATCCTAAGATGCGTTTACAAGACCAAATCTCTTACTTTGCCCAACTGCATGGTATGACGAAAAAGGAAGTTAATGAAGTCTTGCCGGAATGGTTTGAACGCTTTGAAGTTAAAGGTAAACTACGCGACAAAGTTAAAGACCTCAGTAAAGGTAACCAACAAAAAGTGCAATTGATTGCGGCCTTGATCTTTCACCCTAAATTGATTATTTTGGATGAACCATTCTCAGGCCTTGATCCCGTTAACGCCGGCCTCTTAGAGGATGGTATTCAGATGCTCAAAGCTGAAGGTTCCGCTATTATCTTCTCGTCACATGACATGGGAAACGTGCAAGCCTTGTCTGATCACCTCGTGATGCTCCGCCAAGGGAAAGTCGTTCTTGACGGTACGGTTTCACAGATTCGAGACAGCTATGGCAAGACCAAAATTTTCCTCCAATCTCCTCTAACTAAAGAAGAGCTCGAAGCAACCGAAGGAGTCCTCAAAGTCGTCGAACACGATCATCAGATGGAATTAACTTTGGCGGCTGAAGAAGTCGGCCAAGAAATTTTCAAAATGGCGACTGCTAACGGCTATATCACTGAATTCAGGCAGGAACCACCGACTCTTGATGAAATTTTCCGTTTGAAAGTAGGTGAAGTCGATGCATAAATTCTGGTTAGTTTTTAAACACGTTTATTTAAAGAATATCAAAAGTGGCTCATGGATTTTCATGGTCGTCTTTCCAGTTCTCCTAATCATGTTGGCTGTCGGTGTTGGCTACCTTGCTTCTGGCATGGAAAACAACACCAAGGTGGCCGTTGTTAGTGACACACCTATCCAAATGAAGATTCCTGACGTTAAGGTAGAGAATACCACTGCTGCCAAAGCCGATAAGCTTTTGAAGAGCGAAAAAGTCGAAGGTGTGTTGGAAATCAAAATGACTCCTGAAGTTTCAGGCAAGTTAACCATGCAAGACGATGCACCCGATAGCTTGAAAATCAATGTTACCCAAGCATTATCGACATTGAAGTTGCAAGTCACAGCTGCTAAGTTAAAGCTGGCACCAAAAGACGTTGCCGAGTTAGTTACCCCCGCAACCCTGACTAGCAATTCTGTGAAGGTCGACGATGGCAAAATCGTTACGAAGGACGAGTCAGCCGCAGCCTTGAACCGGATTTTGGCCGTGACGATTACGGTGGTCATCATGATTGTTACGATGATTTATGGCTCACTAGTTGCCCAAGAAATTGCGACGGAGAAGGGCACTCGCATCATGGAGATCTTGCTCTCCGCCGTTAGTGCAAAAACCCAATTCTACGCCAAAGTCTTTGCCGTGATGGGCTTATTGCTTACCCAAGTTGCCATCTACGCGTTGGCCATTGCTGTTGCCGTTCCTTTCCTGAAACAGATTAAGATGGTGAAACAGGTTCTAGAAATGGTTGATCTCTCCGCCTTACTCGGAGTCGTTCCGTTAATGGCTCTGTTGTTCTTACTCGTCGGTACATTTACCTATGCCGTCCTGGCAGCTCTCGCCGGTTCGCTAGTTTCCAGTGTGGAACAAGTACAAATGGCGGTAATGCCACTTTCAATGCTTGGCTTAGTTGGTTACTTCTTGAGTTTAACCGCTCAAGCAGGAGATTCTTGGTTCGTGAGTGTGGCCAGTTATATTCCGTTCTTGAATATCTCAGTCATGCCCGTTCGGGTGGCCTTAAACCAAGCAAGTTTTGCTGAAGGCTGGATTAGTCTTGGCGTTGCTGTCGTCTTCATGGTCTTATTCACCATGTTAGTCGCTAAGGTTTATAAGAGTAACGTCTTGGTCTACTCAGATTCTGGCCTACTCAAAGGCTTCAAGCGTTCATTACAAATTATGAAGGCTGAAAAAAATCAAAAATAAGCACAAAAAAGAGGCAAAACCAATCGGTTTTGCCTCTTTTGCTCCTCCCAGAGATTGTACTAAGTACTTTGTTGAATCTAAAACTTTATTTTTATATTTACTCGTTACTTTTTGTTTAAAATACTAAACTAGTCTTTCAAATTAAAACGAAGCTTCATTTTGCTTGAACCAAGTTCAGCCATTTGGCCGTACATTGTTACTGCTGCAGCAAAGTAGTTGTCAGCCAATGCTTTATTTGCCTTGGTCAGGTAATCAGCAACATCGTCATTCTCAGCGTAGTTTTTGTCGGTAGCAGCCTGTGCAAAACGTCCCTCTGACATAATCTTCTGTTCGAAATCTTCGGCAAAGTTATTGTATGCTAAGAAGTTTGAATCGCCTAACAATGCTGTTGCACGGCTAATCCAGTAAACATAGTTGAAATCAAAAGTGACTGGAGTATCGCGGAATTGCACTGGTGTGTCGTTGATATTCGTGTAGAAGGGAAGCAATGCGTTGAACGTATTTGGTCCAAAAGCAAGCCATTGCACAGCAGCAATTTCAGCTGGCACGTTGTTTCTGATTTCGAGCACGTGCACTTCTTGGTTGCGGTTCAAGCCGATCGCACGATAACGCTTCTTGTCGTCTTCGCTACCAGTGCCATATGGATCAAACGGTGTGTTTTGGTAATGAGAAGTCAAAACAAACTTGATATCTTCAATCGAAATCTTACGAGCAGGCCGCAATATGAATGGTAAGTCTTGGTCTTCAGGATCTTGTTCGAGCTCTGGGTTGAAGTACATTTGACCATACCAGGCACGAGGGTTGTTGTATTTCGTATCTTTAATAGAAGAACTACCAAAAATATGACGTAAATTGAACTGATCTGTATCTGGGTTCAATTTATTTTTTTCGACAAAATCAGGCAAGTCCATTGAGAAGAGAGTTTCGTCTGAGTCAAAATCGAAATCGTCGATGTTCAAACGGTTAGGAGCGACAACGTAACTATCATCAGGGATGCGAATGGCTGCCCAGTGGTGGCCACCCAATGTTTCGAAATACCAAACTTCGTTGATATCACTAAAGGCAATCCCGTTTGATTCGTAAGTTCCGTATTCTTCGATTAAAGCTCCGAGACGCAAAACGCCAGCTTTAGCTGATTCGATGTAAGGTAAAGTGATTGTGAGTAAATCTTCTTCACCGATACCATTTTTGACCAATGGATCCAAACCTAAAATGCGTGAGTTAGTAGTGATGGTTTCTGTTGCAGTCATCGCTACGTTTTCACTATTAATCCCTGAACCACCCCAGATACCGTATTTTGGGCTAGCATCTGGCGTTGCAGTGTAGCGCAATGGGTTTGCTGGTAAGTCGAAATTAACTGTACTTTGAACCGATTGGTAATGGGTTGGTTGGTTTTGTGGTTGTACGACAACAAATCTTTGAGGATTTGCGACGTCGCTACCGCTATCTTCGTTACGAGCAATTAAAGTTGAGCCGCTTAAACTTGCGTCTTTACCAACCAAAATTGTGGTACATGATCCTAATTTTCTATTTTCCATATTGGTCACTTCTCTTTCTATGTGTATATTCTAGCGAAAGAGTGCCGAAAAAGTAAGCCCCATTAAACAAATATGTGTAATTCCTGAAAAAGTCCAAATAAAATTGAGAACGAGCGTAATTTATGACATACTAGAAAATACTGTGCAAAAAGGGGTGATCTTATTAATAAACAAGCTAAATTATTTACTTATGGATATATTTTGAGTGCAATCGTAGGACTTTTATTAAGTGGTTTCTACTATTTTCAGGCCGTGATTATCGAAGTATTGTGGCCGGAAGTGACTAGCCGTTACCTGATTAACGCTGTCATCATCGCCCTAGTTGCCGGTTTATTAATCTGGTCTAATAGGAAATTCGGCCAACTCCCCCAAAATATCGGTGTCATCAAGAGTGATTTGAAACACACCAACAATGTTAATTACCGCTTTGTCTGGCTCCAACTACTCATTCCCGCACTTATTTT
>CAMJXI010000075.1 GCA_946409675.1 uncultured Lactobacillus sp.
GAGATTTCCATTGGTGACTGGAGTTCAGACGTGTGCTCTTCCGATCTGTTACTAGATACTTAGCATTGGTTGTCGCCTTTGTTCAAAGTATCGGAATCACCTTGGGCTTTGACTCATTGAGTTCAATGGGACTTGTTAAAACCCAAAGTATTACTTCATATATCCAAATTGGTATTATCATGACTGCTGGGACTATGTTATTAACATGGTTAGGTGATCAAATTACTGATAAAGGCCTAGGTAATGGTGTTTCAATGCTTATCTTTGCCGGAATTGTTGCTCGCCTCCCATCAGGTGCCTACTCATTATTCAATGAATATGTCATTAAGACATCAGGCTCTGATCGTTGGAAAGGTTACTTATTCCTACTTGCTGTCGTTGTTGCCGTTCTGGTAGTCACAACGTTTGTAACATACGTTCAACAAGCAGATCGTAAGATTCCAATTCAATATACGAGACGTGCTTCGGTCAGCGGATCTGAAAGTTACTTGCCATTAAAAGTGAACGTTGCTGGGGTTATCCCTGTTATCTTCGCTAGTTCGTTTATTGTTACTCCAGCCACAATTCTGGTTGCGTTCCAACAATCGCACGGCGATGAACAATGGTTCAAAATTTTGTCAGAAATTTTCAGTCTCCAGACTACAACAGGTGCTATCATCTATACTTTATTGATCATCCTCTTCACTTTCTTCTACGCTTTCGTCCAAGTTAACCCTGAGAAATTAGCGGAAAACTTACAAAAGCAAGGGGCTTACATTCCAAGTGTTTGGCCTGGAAGAGATACTGAAAAGTATGTTTCAAGCTTACTCATCAGTCTTTCAACAGTTGGTGCTTTATTCTTAGGTTTTGTTGCTTTGATTCCACAATTAGCATCAAACATCTGGGGCCTACCACAATCCATTGGGTTGGGTGGTACTAGTTTGTTAATTGTTATCGGGGTTGCCTTAGAAGTAGCTCGCCAAATCGATGGATTATTGATGAAGCAAGAATATGTCGGATTTATTAGATAGAGGTAAAGTTTTAATGTTAAACATTATTTTGTTAGGTTTACCGGGTGCAGGTAAAGGCACAGCCTCTGCTCCCATTATTGATAAATACCACTTAGCTCACATCTCAACTGGTGACATGTTCCGTGAGGCAATGTCCGAAGGAACTCCAGTTGGCTTGGAAGCTAAAAAGTATATTGATGGCGGAAATTTGGTTCCTGACGAAGTTACTGCAAAATTAGTTGAGGAAAGATTACAAAAACCAGATACAACTCCTGGATTTATCTTAGACGGTTTTCCTCGGACAACCGTTCAAGCCGAATTGCTTGAAGACATCTTGCAAAAGTTGAACAGACCTTTGACAAGTGTTATCAGCATTGACGTTCCAGAAGAAATCTTGGTTGAAAGATTATCTGCACGTTACATTTGTAAAAACTGTGGCGCTACATATAATAAAATTTCTAACCCAACTAAGGTTGAAGGCGTCTGTGATCGTTGCGGTGGTAATGAATTTTACCAACGTGAAGATGACAAGCCAGAAGTTGTTAAAAATCGCCTTAAAGTTAATAAAGAAATGAATACACCTTTGATCGATTTCTATACTGCTAAAAACTTAATGACGCGTGTGGACGGAAACCAAGCACCTGAAAAAGTTTTTGCTGAGATCGATGCTGTTTTGGCAACGAAATAGTTGTAAAATTTCCATTAAAAGACACTAAGTGCTATAATTCTCTGGTATGACGTATTTGAAAAATTAGCGGGAGGATCATTTTGGCTAAAGAAGATGTCATTGAAGTAGAAGGTAAGGTAGTTGATACCTTACCTAATGCTATGTTTAAAGTTGAATTAGAAAACGGAGCAACAATTCTTGCGCACATCTCCGGAAAAATGCGGATGCATTACATTCGTATCTTGCCTGGTGATCGCGTAACTGTTGAGTTGTCTCCTTATGATTTAACAAAAGGTAGAATTACCTATCGTTTTATTAAGTAGAGTTTGGAGGCTTTGTAATGAAAGTTAGACCATCAGTCAAACCAATGTGTGAACATTGTAAAGTTATTAAAAGAAACGGACGTGTTATGGTTATTTGTTCCGCAAATCCAAAACATAAACAACGTCAAGGTTAAAAAAATATTTTAAATAGGAGGTGCAAATATGGCTCGTATCGCTGGTGTTGACTTACCAAGAGAAAAGAGAATCGTGATTGCTTTAACATACATTTTTGGTTTTGGCTTACATACTGCAGAAGAAGTTCTTAAAGCTGCTGGTGTCTCAGAAGATGTACGTACCAAAGATCTTACTCCTGATCAAGAAGATAAGATTCGTGCAGAAGTTGATAAATACAAGATCGAAGGTGATCTTCGTCGTGAAGTCAGCTTAAACATTAAACGTTTGCAAGAAATCGGTTCATACCGTGGAATTCGCCATCGTCGTGGTTTACCATTACGTGGACAAAACACTAAGAACAATGCTAGAACTCGTAAGGGTCCTAAGGTTTCTATCGCAGGTAAGAAAAAATAATAAATAAATAGGAGGGAATCTTATGGCTGTTAAGAAAACATCACGTAAACGTCGTGTTAAGAAGCATATCGAAAACGGTGTTGCTCATATTCATTCTACGTTTAACAATACATTAGTTATGATCACTGACACTCAAGGTAATGCAATTGCCTGGTCAAGTGCCGGTGCACTCGGTTTTAAGGGTAGTCGTAAATCAACTCCATTTGCTGCTCAAATGGCTGCTGAAGCTGCAACTAAGCAAGCAATGGAACACGGTTTGAAGAATGTTGAAGTTTCTGTTAAGGGTCCAGGTTCAGGTCGTGAAGCTGCAATTCGTGCATTACAAGCAACAGGTCTTGAAATTACCGCAATCCGTGACGTAACTCCTGTTCCTCACAATGGTTCAAGACCACCAAAACGTCGTCGTGTATAATTACCGGTTTGTTTTTTGACAAACTATACGTTTTGAAGGGGGCCCCCAGTAATGATAGAATTTGAAAAACCAAGTATTACCGCAGTTGAGCAAGAAAAAAACTATGGTAAGTTTGTTGTCGAACCACTTGAACGTGGTTATGGTACAACCTTAGGAAATTCACTTCGTCGTGTTTTACTTGCTTCATTACCCGGAAGTGCTGTTAGCTATGTCCAAATTGATGGCGTTTTGCATGAATTTTCGACTGTTCCCGGTGTATTAGAAGACGTAACACAAATAATTTTAAATTTGAAAAAACTATCACTTAAGTCTATTTCTACTGAAAAAAAATTAGTTGAAATCGACGTAACGGGTCCGGCTACAGTTACTGCCGGAGACCTAAAAGTTGATAATGAAATTCAAGTTCTTAATCCAGATCAATATATTGCAACTGTTGCTGAAGGCGCACATTTGAAAATGAATGTCGCTATTAAGCAAGGTCGTGGTTATATTCCTGCAGAACAAAACAAAAATGATGAGATGCCAATTGGTGTAATTCCAGTTGATTCATTATTCTCACCAGTTAAAAAAGTTAATTATCAAGTTGAAGGCACACGTGTGGGCCGTAACAACGACTATGATAAATTGACGATGGAAATTTGGACTAACGGTTCAATTACGCCAAACGACGCTTTAAGTTTTGGTGCAAAAATTTTGACTGAACACTTAAATGTGTTTATGAATACGGAACTTGAAACTGAATTTACCGACGTCATGGTTGAAAAAGAAGATACGAAGAAAGAGAAACAACTTGAGATGACAATCGAAGAGTTGGACCTTTCAGTAAGATCTTATAACTGCTTAAAACGTGCTGGTATTAATACAGTTCAAGAATTGACAGAAAAATCTGAAGCTGACATGATGCGAGTTCGCAACCTTGGTCGCAAGTCCATGGAAGAAGTTAAGAACAAGTTGATTGATTTAGGCTTAAGTCTTCGTCAAGACGATTAATTAGTGAATAAGGAGGGAAACTCATGGGATACCGTAAATTAGGTCGTAACTCATCTAAACGTAAAGCAATGCTTAGAGATTTGACTACTGATTTATTGATTAACGAACGCATCGTGACAACAGAAACACGTGCTAAGGAAATCCGTAAAACTACTGAAAAGATGATTACTCTTGGTAAACGCGGCGATTTGCATGCTAGAAGACAAGCAGCAACATACGTTCGTGACGAAATTGCTGATATTCATGAAGAAGAAGATGGAGTTGTAGTTAAATCTGCAGTCCAAAAATTATTCAGTGATATCGCACCTCGTTACGCAGAACGTAATGGTGGCTACACTAGAATGTACAAAATGGCAACACCACGTCGTGGTGACGCAGCACCAATGGTAATTATTGAATTAGTTTAAGCTAGTTTAATAGTTTCAAACAAAATACCCTTAAAATATCATTTCTTTGAAGAGAGAAATAGCGCAATGATGGTGGCTTTAACGCCCAGTCTAGCTTAGATTGTTTCGACAATCCCTTCATTGAATGATTTTTTTTTTGCCTAAAAACAGGAAAATTGTATACAATGTAAGAGAATGAAATTACGTAAACTGGTGGGGCAATGGAAAATACTAAAAATATCATCGAAGTTAAGAATGTGACTTTCACATATCACGAAGCAGATCATCCCGCTTTGACGGATTTAAGTTTCACAATTAAAGAGGGTAGTTGGACTGCCATCATTGGCCACAACGGTAGTGGGAAGAGTACGCTCGCCCGCATCTTAAACGGCTTGTTGGTACCTGATAACGACGACGAAGCAAGTGTCATCGTTAACGGTGTTCGTCTAACCGACGATACTGTCTGGACGGTCCGGAACGATATCGGAATCGTCTTCCAAAATCCTGATAACCAATTCGTTGGGGCGACTGTTGCCGATGATGTGGCTTTTGGCATGGAGAATCGCGGCGTTAGCCGTGAAGAGATGCTTGAAACGGTTGCTCGGGTGGTTAAACAAGTGCGGATGGATGAGTTTATTAAGTCCGAACCTGCGCGTCTTTCTGGTGGTCAGAAACAACGGGTTGCCATTGCCGGGATTTTGGCGATTAAACCAAAAGTCATTATCTTGGATGAGTCGACGAGTATGTTAGACCCCGAAGGTAAGGCGGAAGTGTTAAACTTAATCAAGCAAGTTAAGGACGAAAACGACCTGACGGTTATCTCGATTACCCATGATATCGAAGAAGCTAGTGGTGCCGACAACATCATCGTCTTAAATGACGGGCAGATTGTTCAAGAAGGCACTCCAAAGGAAATTTTCCAGGAGAGTGAGCTGCTTGAAAAACTTGGCTTAGCTGTTCCGTTCGTTAACCAACTGATTAGCAAGTTAAAGAGTGAAGGCATTGAAGTACCCGCATCTATCACCAATGAAAGTGAGTTAACTGAGTATCTATGGAACTTAAATTCGAACATGTAGATCTGACTTACCAACCAGGTTCGCCAATGGAAGAAGTGGCGTTGGTTGATATCAGCTTCGAACTAAAAGAAAATAGTTTTACCGCTTTGGTTGGCCATACTGGTAGTGGTAAGTCGACGCTTTTGCAAAACTTTAATGCGCTCTTGAAACCAACCGCTGGGAAAATTTCGATTGCCGGCTATGAGATTACACCGGAAACGACGAACAAAAACCTGAAGGAACTCCGCCACAAGGTCGGAATGGTCTTCCAATTTCCGGAAAACCAATTGTTTGAAGAAACGGTTCTGCGTGACATTGCCTTTGGACCCAAGAACTTTGGTGTG
>CAMJXI010000076.1 GCA_946409675.1 uncultured Lactobacillus sp.
CATAAACTAAGACTTTTTCATCAGCATCGTCTTTATCAAGACCGTATGCTAAGGCGCTAGCAGTTGGTTCGTTGATAATCCGTTTAACATCAAGGCCGGCAATCTTACCAGCATCTTTAGTAGCTTGACGTTGGGAATCGTTGAAGTAAGCAGGAACAGTGATAACTGCGTCTGTAACAGGTTCGCCAAGATAATCTTCTGAGAATTTCTTGATGTGTTGTAAGATCATTGCACTGATTTCTTGAGGAGTGTAGTCCTTACCTTCAACGGTAACTTTGTAACCTGCTTCACCCATGTGGCTCTTGATTGACATAACAGTGTTAGGGTTAGTGATTGCTTGTCTCTTAGCAACTTCCCCAACTTGAATTTCGCCATCTTTAAATGAAACAACTGAAGGTGTAGTTCTGTTACCTTCTGGGTTTGTAATAATCTTTGGTTCTGATCCTTCAAGAACTGCAACAGCTGAGTTAGTAGTTCCTAAGTCAATACCGATAACTTTTGACATATATTTATCTTCCTTTCGCATTAACGCATTTATTATTTATTTTATTGAGCAACGACAACCATCGCGGGACGAATCACGCGGTTCTTATAACGGTAGCCCTTTTGGAATACCTGAACCACTGTGTCTGCGGCGTGTTCATCACTGGCCGGCACAGTTTGCACTGCTTGGTGCTCGTTTGGATCAAACTGTTCGTTCACAGGATTGATTTCTGTGATTCCTTCGTCCGCAAAAGCAGCAACTAATGAATCAAACGTCATTTGGACACCCTTTTTAAGTTGAATACTTGCTTCATCATCAACTTCGTATTCGAGTGCTCGTTCTAGGTTGTCGATTGCGGGCAAAATACTTTTGGCAAAACTCTGGCTAGCATACTTCAATGAAGTAGCCATTTCCTTCTTCTGCCGGGTTTGGATATTTTGCATTTCAGCTTGGCTACGTAAGAACCTATCTTCCAGTTCTTCGTTAGCTTTAGTTAGCTTGCGTACTTCTTGATTCAATTCTGTAATTTTTGCAGAATCATCAGTTTCGGGCGCTTCTACCTCTTCGCTTGGCTCAGTTTCATCAGCTGGAACATCAACGTTAATCTCTTCTACTTCTGAGTCATTTTCCTGAGCTTTTTTTGGTAAATCTTTCTCAGATGGGAATTCTACTACTTTTTTCTTAGTCAAAATGACCTCCTAGTTATTGGAAATTTCCGTAATAATCAAGCAATTTTTTAGCTAATTCATTTCTGAAATAGCCCATCAAACTAATCATTTGCGAATATGGCATATTCGAGGGACCAAGTAAGGCAATTACGCCGTTACCATGGTTTCCCACAGAATAACTAGCCGTTAGCAAACTATAGTTCTTCAACAAATCACCTGGCAATTCATTGCCTAAGCGTACCTGAACCGGAAACTCATCAATTGGTTGCTCAACCGCTTCGTTTAAATCCAACAAGTTCGTTAGATATGAATCTCGGTCGAGTAATTGATAAAGTGATTTCAGTTCATCAACGTTAGACGCATCGTAGTTATTAAGTAAATTGATTTGGCCATCAACGTACAACTGTTCGGACGCAACATCTTTAAAGACATCCTCCAACAATTCGAGTATCTGATTTGCAGATGAATTGTCGCCATCGATTGTTCCAACCAAGTCGTTTAAGGACATGGTGGAAATTTCAAAAATGCTCCGGCCAACAAGCTTATCATTGATCAAACGAACAGCTTTCTCAATCTCCGATCCGGAAACCCCGCGCGGAATTGCGTAAACCTGACTTTTGACACTACCATCACTCGTAACTAAAATCGCCATGATTTGTCGATTAGATAGTGGAACAATCCTAAACCCGGTCACAACGACTGAATTTAGCTCTGGACCTGCGGCAAACGCCGTATAACTGGTCAGATCGGATAATATTTTCGCAGCTTCTTCCACAATCTCGTTTACTTGATGGAATGGACGGTCCAAATTGAACATTACCTTTTGGTAAATTTCTTTTGGAATCTGAATTGATTCAACCAAATTATCTAAGTAGAAACGATACCCCAACGTTGATGGTATCCGTCCACTTGATGAATGAGTTTTTTCAATCAGACCTTTGTCTTCCAAGACCGCCATTTCATTACGAATGGTGGCCGATGAAACTTTGATTGGTAGTTGCGCCATTATGGTTTTCGAGCCAACTGGTTCGTGATTATCAGTAAAGTCCTTGATAATCATTTTCAAAATTAGCTCCTGCCGCTTTGTTAACATACAGTCACCTCTTCAATTAGCACTTAAACATTACGAGTGCTAACTACTATAATTTACCAACTCTTACCCATCTTGTCAAGACTTTCGCACATTCTCGTTACCTTTTTTTAACATTTAAAAACAAGAAATTGGCATCAGAGTTTTTAGAGTGCTAAGCGCGTTAAAAAAGACCATCGGTTGACGGTCAATTTTAAAGTTTTGCTATTCAAAATTTTTTTGTTAATTAGAACTATTTTTAAAATAGTCCTTGGTATGTTTTTGATCAAGGTGTAGCTGATCGATTAAGCCATCCATCGAGTCAAACATTTCTTCGCCCCGCAGATAATGGTACCAGGCAACAGTGATTTCATCGCCATAAATATCGGCGTCAAAATCAAAGATATTTGTTTCGATAAAGATTTTCTTCTCTGCCCCAAAGGTCACGTTGTAACCCACGGACGTCATCGCCTCATACCAAACACCGCGAACTTTGATTTTGGTGGAGTAAACACCGATACCAGGGAGAATCTTCTTTGCAGGATAATCCAAATTGGCCGTTCTAAAGCCCATCTGGCGTCCCCGCTGCTTTCCGGGTACAACTTTACCAGAAATTGCGTAAGGATAGCCTAGCAGCTGATTAGCCTCGTCAACCTTACCTTCGTCCAAGTAATCACGAATTAAAGTCGAACCAATTTTGCGACCAGCAAATTCTTGTTCTGGAATCTCGATGATTTCAAAACGCTTTTCCGCATAATCTGGTAAATGCGCCATATCGGCAAGTTTGCCAGAACCATAGGTATAGTCAAAACCAGCGACGACAACTTGCGCATGGAGTTCTACAATTACTTGGTCAACGAAGTCTTTGGGACTAAGTGCTCCAACACCTTCTGCAAAATCAAAGACAGTGAGGTAATCCACTCCGAGCTCAGCCATGCACGAAGCTTTTTCTTCCAGCGTTGTAAGATATTCAAAATTTTCTTGCCCAGCAAAATAAACCCGGGGATGTTGGGAAAAAGTCATCACCATCAACGGAATTTGTTTTTGGTCAGCGGCTTCCCTAGCTTTTTGGATTAATCGTTGGTGACCTAAGTGGACACCGTCAAAGAATCCTAAGGCTAGGACAACTGGACCTTCTGGTATTTTGTTTTGCTTGATTGGAAAAGCGACGTTAATTGTTTGCATTAAAGAGATACCTACTAGATATTATTTAACAGCATCAATGATGCGCGATACTGTGTGAGATCATCGCGTTGATAAATCGCGATGATTTTCTCGTGATAAACTAAGGCAATTTGGATGGCAGTCGTTTCTGGAAACTCCATCTTCGAACCATTTTGCACCTTAGCGTATTCCGAATCAGACAAGTTATATTTAACCATATTTTGGAAGACGCTTTCAATCGGTTGGAGAAATTTTTCGGGATTCGCCAAATTATTGGCTACATCTTCGATTGTCACAGCGTCTGCTAAATCATAGCCACCACTCTTGGTACGCACAAGTTCGGCCATTACTGCAGGAACACCAATCTCATCGCCCAATTGTTCCACCAAGGTTCTGACATAGGTTCCCTTTGAACAGGTAATTTGAAAGTCGAAGTATTGTACCTTGTTGGCTAAATCAAAAATACTTGCAGCAGTTAATTTGTACTCACTAACATGAATTTGTCTAGCTGGCACGTCGACGGTCTCTCCAGCTCTAGCATATTCGTAGAGCTTCTTACCGTTTATTTTTACAGCCGAATACATCGGTGGGACTTGCATCACCTCACCGGTCAAAGTTTCCATCGAGTTTTGAATAAGGAGATTTGGGATTGAACTGGGCAATTCTTTTTTGGCAATGACCTTGCCACTCAAGTCACCGGTGTCGGTTTTAATCCCAAATTCACCGGTTCCTTGATATTGCTTTTCGTGTTCATGTAACTTGTCGATTAGTTTGGTTGCTTGACCCACAGCAATCGGTAAGACGCCGCTAACGTCTGGATCTAGTGTGCCTGCATGGCCGATTTTTTTGATATGCAAAATTTTGCGTAGTTGATAGACAACATCTGCACTAGTCATTCCAGCCGGTTTGTTGATTACAATTATTCCATTTAACATAATTTACCTCAATAAAAAAAACGCCCTACGGCGTTTTTTAGTCTTTATTTAATCCACGTAGTAATTCATCAATCTTAGCACCGTATTGAACTGATTGATCACGTTTAAAAATTAATTCAGGAACCTTGAAAATTGTTAACCGTTGGCCTAATTCGTGGCGAATCATGCCTTTAGCTTTTTCAAGACCTGCCGCAACATCTTTCACAGCTTCTTCATCTTCATTCAGAGTGCTGTAATAAATGGTTGCGTATGATAAATCATTTGTTACTTCAACAGCGGTAACTGAAACTTCACTGACGCGAGGATCACGAATCTTTTTACGTAAAATATCACTAACTTCACGTAAAGTTTCTTGTTCGATTCTACCTACTCGATGTTTCATCAAAAATACCTCACTATTCTACAGGTACTTCCTGCATTACGTATGCTTCAATTTCATCGTCAATCTTGATGTCGTTGTAGTTTTCAATCATCAAACCACCATCAAAACCAGATTTAACTTCTTTGACGTCATCCTTAAAGCGTTTAAGTGATGCTAACTTGCCATCATAGATAACAATACCATTTCTAATTAAACGAACGCCACTGTTTCTTTCGATGTAACCAGTAGTTACGAAGATACCAGCGATTGTTCCCAATTTAGAAACCTTAAATGTTTCACGAATAATAGCTGAACCGGTAACTTTTTCTTCAAAGGTTGGTTCAAGCATACCCTTCATAGCAGCTTCGATTTCGTCGATTGCCTTATAGATGACACTGTGTAAACGAATATCAACTTTTTCAGTATCGGCTTGGATCTTAGCTTGAGGAGTTGGACGAACGTTGAAGCCAATTAAGATAGCATTACTTGCGCTAGCTAATGTGATATCACTTTCGTTAATCGCACCAACGGCTGAATGAATGATGTTGACGCGAACGCCTTCAACTTCAATCTTCTCAAGGGAACCACCAAGTGCTTCGGCAGAACCTTGCACGTCGGCTTTGATAATAACGTTAACTTCTTTAAGTTCTCCTTGTTTCATAGTATCAAACAAGTTATCAAGGGTAACGTGATGAGTGTTGTTCCGGTCTTTGATCAAGGCCTTCTTAGCACGTTCTTCACCAGCAGCACGAGCAGTTTTTTCGTCGTCGAAGACAACAAACTTATCGGCTGAATCAGGAACGTCGTTCAAACCAGTTATTTCAACAGGTTCTGAAGGTAAAGCAAACTTAACGCGACGGCCACGGTCATTGGTCATGACAAGATCGGAAGAGCGTCGTGTAGGGAAAGAGTGTATATCTCGTGGGTCGCCGGACCATTAAAAAAAGGAGAGTTATGTATCGTTTGACG
>CAMJXI010000077.1 GCA_946409675.1 uncultured Lactobacillus sp.
CGAGATTTCCATTGGTGACTGGAGTTCAGACGTGTGCTCTTCCGATCTGTGAAGCAACCGCCGAAAAACTTGATCCAAGAATTGCTGGGATGGTTAAAAAGGTTAAGATTAAGCGAAAACCTGGTTATAAAAAGAAGATTCAACAAGCAATCAAGACTGACCAGAGACAAAAGCGGAAAATCGAACAACGCCAACGTGGTCGTGCAGAACGTAAATCACGGATTGGCAAGTAATCGTCGTTTGACAACAATTTTGATAAATTGTAGAATTAACAAGTCTTCGGATATGTTATTGCGTTCATTTTTCACAGAGAGGGCGGTTGGTGAAAAAGCCTAAGGATGAACGGAATTAATGCTCCCGAAACTCACATAAATTAATACATAAAGAGGTAACAAACACTGTTGCAATCAAGGTGGTACCGCGCTTTTGCGTCCTTGTTTAGCATTAGTGTTTTTTTATTTTAGAGGAGAAAAAATGAAGCAACTTTCAAGTGCAGAATTTCGACAAATGTTTTTAGATTTCTTTAAGAGCAAGGACCACATGGTAGAACCAAGTGCATCGCTCGTCCCAAAGGACGACCCAACTTTGCTCTGGATCAACTCTGGTGTAGCAACTTTAAAGAAATATTTTGATGGTTCAGTTGTGCCTAAGAACCCTAGAATCACGAACGCCCAAAAATCAATTCGGACTAACGATATCGAAAACGTTGGTAAGACTGCACGGCACCATACTTTCTTTGAAATGCTTGGTAACTTCTCTGTCGGCGATTACTTCAAAGAAGACGCTATTCCTTTTGCTTGGGAATTCTTGACTAGCCCTAAGTGGCTCGATATGGACCCCAATAACCTTTATGTGACCGTCTATCCTAAGGATACCGAAGCACACCGCATTTGGCGTGACGTCGTTGGTTTGCCCGAAGACCGCATCTTACAAGCAGAAGACAACTTCTGGGATATTGGTGAAGGTCCTTCAGGTCCCGATTCAGAAATTTTCTACGACCGTGGTCAAGCATTCAACAACTTGGCTGAAGACGATCCCGAAAACTATCCTGGTGGTGAAAACGAACGCTACCTCGAAATCTGGAACATTGTGTTCTCTGAATTCAACCACTTAGCAGACGGTTCATACGTTGAACAACCTCACAAGAACATTGATACTGGGATGGGACTCGAACGTGTTGTCTCAATCCTTCAAAATGCCCCAACCAACTTTGAAACTGATTTATTCTTGCCTATTATTCACGCAACAGAAGAACAAGCAACTGCTGAAAAATACGGCACCGATAAAGAAGCAGACGTTTCTTACAAAATCATTGCCGACCACGCACGGACAGTTAGCTTTGCTATCGGTGATGGCGCACTTCCTTCAAACGAAGGCCGTGGCTATGTCTTGCGTCGCTTAATTCGTCGCGCTGCCTTAAATGGTAAAAAACTAGGCATCAAGGGTGCCTTCTTGTACAAACTCGTCCCAGTTGTGGGCGAGATCATGAAGTCTTACTACCCAGAAGTTTTGGCCCAAGAGACTTTCATTGCAAAAGTTATTCGTTTAGAGGAAGAACGATTCCAAGAAACGCTTGTTGATGGCTTAGCTCTTTTGAACAACTTGATTGATTCTGCCAAAGCTGACAAAAACAAGGAAATCAGCGGCAAAGATGCCTTCAAATTGTTCGATACTTACGGCTTCCCATTTGAATTAACCTTCGAATACGCCGAAGATGCCGGACTTTCTGTCGACAAAGCTGGCTTTGAAACAGAGATGGAAGCTCAACGTGAACGTGCGCGTGCCGCTCGTGGGAACGCCCAATCAATGGGTTCACAAGACGAAACTTTGATGGATATCAAAGATCCAAGTGAATTCTTGTACGAAGATGACGTTGTGTTAGACGCAGTTCTTGAAGACATCGTGGTTGATGACCAACTTGTTGAGGAAACCGAAGCAACGAACGCTAAATTGATTTTTGACCGGACACCTTTCTACGCAGAAATGGGTGGCCAAGTAGCCGACCTTGGGAACATTTACGACCAAGACGGTACGCTGGTTGCTAAGGTAACTAACGTGCAGCACGCACCAAACGGCCAAAACCTGCACTTCGTTGATGTGGTCTTGCCTCTTAAAAAGGGTGCCAAATATCAATTGAAGATTGACGAATTGTTCCGCAAAAAGGTTCGTCGTAACCATACTGCAACCCACTTGCTCGACCAAGCCTTACGCAGCACGCTTGGCGAACACACGCACCAAGCCGGCTCACTCGTTGAACCAACTTACTTGCGTTTTGACTTCACGAGCCTTGAACCAACTACTCCAGCCCAACTTGCCGAAGTAGAACAAATCGTGAACGAAAAGATCTGGGAAGAAATTCCAGTTGAAACTGTTATTACCGACCAAGCAACAGGACGTAAGATGGGTGCCATCGCACTCTTCGGTGAAAAATATGGTGACGTTGTCCGCGTGGTCAACATTGGCGACTGGTCAATCGAATTCTGTGGTGGTACTCATGTTAAGAACACCAGCGAAATTGGTTTGTTCAAGATTATCTCAGAACAAGCAATCGGTGCCGGTACCCGGAGAATCGAAGCTGTTACCTCAAAAGAAGCCTTTGAATATTTGAAAAATCATTCCGATATTTTGACCACAATTAAAAACGACTTGAAAGCGACCAAAGTTGAAGACGTCGTGACTAAGGTCAACCAATTACAAACTGGTTTGAAGACTGCCCAAAAAGAAATCGAAGGCATGAATGCCAAGATGAACCACGCTAAGGCTGGCGAAATTTTCGGTAACGTCCAAGAAATCAACGGTTTGAGCGTGATTGCTACTAAAGCTAGCGTCAACGGCATGAACGACTTACGTCAATTTGCCGATGATTGGAAAGATCAACAAAAATCTGACGTCTTAATTTTGGCCGCTCAAGTTGGCGAAAAGGCGAATATGATCGTGACATTGGGCGATAAGGCACTTGAAGCAGGACTCAAAGCGGGTGACATTATCAAAGCTGTTGCCCCAACATTTGGTGGTGGCGGTGGTGGCCGTCCCCAAATGGCCCAAGCCGGTGGTAAAAATCCAGCTGGTCTTGACCAAGCAATTAAAGAAGCAGTTGACATAATAAACAAAAACTAGAAAAGATTGTTTTAAGCGCGCGATTACAGTAAAATAGATTTTAAGTTAAGGGAGGTAGAATGATGAGTTCCTTAGAAAAAACAATGCATTTTGATTTTAGTGATAATAAAGGCAAAAACGTCCATGACACTTTAGAGGATGTCTATACGGCACTAGAAGAAAAGGGCTACAATCCAATTAATCAGATTGTTGGTTATTTGCTTTCTGGTGATCCAGCATATATTCCCCGTCATAACGATGCCCGTAATTTAATTTTGAAACACGAACGTGACGAAATTATCGAAGAACTAGTTAAGAAATATCTAGGTAAGGAAAAATAATGCGCTTAATTGGACTTGATGTGGGTTCTAAAACCGTTGGAGTCGCCGTCAGTGATGAGCTAGGCTACACGGCTCAAGGGTTAGAGATTATCCCAATCGATGAGAGTATCGAGAATTTTGGTATGCGCCGTTTGAAGAAAATCGTCCGTGAGTATGATGCGACTGGTTTCGTCGTCGGTTTGCCCAAGAATATGAATAATACGATTGGCGAACGGGGCGAAAAATCGCAGGCGTACGGTAAAAGACTAGAAGAAAAATTTGGTCTACCCGTTCACCTTATTGATGAACGTCTCACAACTGTGCAAGCAGAACGCATGTTGATCGAAGAAGGCGACGTCCGGCGTGAAAAGCGGGAAGAAGTCATCGATAAGCTTGCTGCAACATTAATCCTACAAAACTATCTGGATTTAAAACGAAATGAGGAAAAATAATGGCTGTTAAAGTTAATGACCAAAGCGGATTACCTGAAGAAGATCGTCAAATCACCTTAGTTGACGACAAAGGTAACGAAGAACTTTTTGAAGTTTTATTCACTTTTGATTCTGATGATTATAAAAAATCATACGTCTTGTTATATCCCGCAGCTACTGAGGATAAAGACGACGTCGAAATCCAAGCGTTCAGTTTTGATGCTGACGAGGGTGGAAATGCTACCTCTGGTGATTTACACGAAATCGAATCCGAAGAAGAATGGGAAATGGTTGAGGGAGTCTTAAATACTTTCCTTGACGATGATCGTTTAAGCGGTGATGGTGAATAAACTTTAAAAACTAGCGCAAGCTAGTTTTTTTGTGCAATCTGAAAGAGTCGATAAATTCCATAAAAAGCGTTAAACTATTATGGATATCATGAATAATTTAAGAAAATAAAAACTGAGAATTAAAGGTAATTTATGTTTACAATTTTTTTGATACTCGTTTTCGCCTATAACGGATACGTCGGGTACCGTAGGGGAATGTATTATCAAGGTATTTTAACCATTGGCTTTCTAGGAAGCCTTTTAATAACCAGCCTGATTTACCGGTTGATTATTCCAATAATTACACTTTGGGTACCATACCCATCAGCTTCGCCTGATAGTCAATTTGTCTTCTTCAGTAATGAGGCAGGCTTAAATTTGGACCAAGCATTCTATGCAGGGGTCTCCTTTATTTTCGTCCTCATCATCGTTTGGTTGATTGTGCGGGTCGTTTTAAAGGGCTTTGATGCCACCAAGTACTTAGTCATGGATGAGCAAGTTGATCACCTAGTAGCGATTCTTTTAGCGCTCGTGGTCACTACTGCAAGCCTTGGACTAGTTCTTTTTGTGGTCTCAATGGTTCCGGTTGACGGGATTCAAAATCTGTTGGACCACTCGTTTTTGGCCAAGGCAACAGCTGCCTATGTGCCCATCTTCTCAGATCTTTATAAAATGCTCTTTCTTTAATATGTGAGGCCTGTGCAGGCTTTTTTGATTAGGAAAATTATGAATTCAAAAATATACGAAACGCTGGAGTTTGGCAAAATCACCACGCAGTTGGCTAATCTAGCCATCACTGAGGGTGCCAAACAAAAGGCAAAACAACTAGAAGCAAAAACCACGGTCACCGAAGTGAAGTTTCAAATTGAACAAACACTCGCTTTAAGTGACCTCAACCGGGTTAAGGGCCAATTGCCCATCGTGAATTATCGCGATGTGACCCCAGCCACCAAACGTCTTAAAATCGATGCTGATTTGAACAAGGCGGAATTAGGTAATATCTTACGGATTTTGCGGATTGCAACCGAAGTTAAACGCTTCTTAGACAACACGCTTGAACTCGATTTAGGCGCAATTGCTGAACTACAAGCAGAGATTGTTATTCCAGAATTGCTCTATCGTCGGTTAAAAGAATCAATGGAAGACGACGGCGAAATTTTAGATACCGCCAGCCGCGAATTAACGCGGATTCGTAAAGCTTACGACCGCTTAGAACTCGGTTTGAAGCAAAAAATGGATGGCTACATTCATGGTGGTCAGGCCAAGTATTTGAGTGAACAAATCGTCACAATTCGTGACGGACGCTACGTTAGATCGGAAGAGCGTCGTGTAGGGAAAGAGTGTAGATCTCGGTGGTC
>CAMJXI010000078.1 GCA_946409675.1 uncultured Lactobacillus sp.
ATACGAGATCTCCATTGGTGACTGGAGTTCAGACGTGTGCTCTTCCGATCTCATCCACGTTAGTCAAAACGATGTTGGTGGTCTTATCAAGAAATTCCACCATCACTTGACGGCATGCGCCACAAGGTGAAATTGGGTTGTTGGTTTTACCGGTTACAAGGAATGTTTCAATTGGGTCATTAATGGCACCGTCGTTCACGTAATTGAATAAACAAACGCGTTCGGCACACATTGAAAGTCCGTAGGAAGCATTCTCAATATTAACACCAGTGTAGACTTTACCGGATTTAGTTTGTAAAACTGCACTTACCGGAAAGTTTGAATATGGTGAAAAAGAATTTGCCAAGTTTTTAACGGCAAGTTGATGTAGTTCTTGTACGTTTTTATCCATTGCTAGTCCCTCTTTAAGCCATATTCATTTAAAATTTCGTTTTGCAGACCAATCATGACTACTTCTTCCTCGGGCTTGATGTGATCGTAGCCGTTCAGGTGAAGATAGCCATGTACTAAAGTGTAACCAAATTCGCGTTCGAAACCATGGTCGTATTCTTCGCCATGTTCCTTGACGATTTCAGGTGAGATGAATAAGTCACCAATATCTTCCACGAAGTTCTTATCGTCTAAGAAAAGGCTCATATCAAGCGTGTCTTCGTTACCGTCTTCAATCGCAAAACTGATGACGTCGGTTGCCCGGTCCTTATTGCGGTATTCGCGGTTGATTCTTTGAATCTCAGACAAGCTGACAAAACTGATGCCCATTTCTTGTTTGTTTTCTTTGCCAATTTTGTTCTTGGCCAAGGCTAACAATTTTTCAATCCAAGAAACTCGGTTAGGGTCGGCCAAAAAATCGACCTCGTCATTAAAAGTAATTTCCAAGTCCTTCATGATTTCTAAGTCTTTCATTATTTCTTATCTCTCGTCACTTTCATATGCTTTAATTATTTTGGCTACCACGGGATGGCGGACAACATCGTTAAATGTGAAATCGACGAATTCAATTTGGTCGATTTCTTTTAAACGGCTCCGTGCTTCAATCAAACCACTCTTGGTCTTACCAGGAAGGTCAATTTGGGTCACGTCACCATTCACAATAATTTTTGAGTTAAAGCCCATCCGGGTTAAGAACATCTTCATCTGCGCTTTAGTGGTATTTTGTGCTTCGTCGAGGATGACGAAAGCTTCATCGAGCGTGCGACCACGCATGTAAGCGAGTGGTGCGACTTCGATTGTGCCCCGCTCCATTAAGCGATTTGTCGTCTCAACGCCTAAGACGGCGTAGAGCGAATCGTAGATGGGACGCAAGTAAGGATCAATCTTTTCCTTTAAGTCACCGGGCAAGAAGCCAAGGGACTCACCTGCTTCAACGGCTGGTCTCGTCAAAATAATCCGACTAACCAAGCCCTTTTTGAAAGCAGAGACAGCCATTACGACGGCTAGAAAAGTCTTACCGGTTCCGGCAGGCCCAATTCCAAAGACGACGTCATGGTGCTTAATTGCATTCACGTACTTGCGCTGGCCAAGGTTCTTGACCCGAATAGGACGGCCTTTGGCATCGTGGATTAAGACTTCTTGGTAGAGGTCAAAGAAATACTGGAGCGTACCCTTCTCAGCCATCTTAGTGGCACTAACCACATCGGTTGCACCAATCGAAATACCGTGAGCCAAAACATTCTCTAACTCAATTAAAACGCGTTTGCCTTTATTGATTGAGTCAGCATCGCCACGTAGTTCAACTGCGCTACCTGTATTGTTTGTGCTGATGGACAATCCTTCAGCCAGAATATTTAAATTTTCATCATTCACTCCAACCAAACTTGATAAAAATTTGGGGTCGTTTGGGGTGAACAGTTCTTTTTGTTTAGTTTCTTCTGTCAAAAAAAGCCTCCGTTAGCTTAATTTTTCGGTCACTAATGCATTGACGACGGCACCGTCAGCTTTACCTTTAACTTTTGGCATCAAGGCTTTCATTACCTTACCAAAATCAGCTTTACCGGTTGCACCAGTTTCCTCAATAGTTTCTTGGACGATTTGGCCAATTTCTTCTTTGCTAAGTTGTTGTGGTAAGTACTTAGCAACAATTTTCATTTCTTCTTCTGTTTGTTCAACAAGGTCAGTCCGGCCACCCTTAGCGAATTCGGCAACTGAATCTTTTCTTTGTTTCATTTCAGTAGAGAGTACTTGTAATTCTTCTGCAGCGGTCAATTCGTGACCAACCTTAAGTTCAAAGTTCTTTAAAGAAGCTTTGATTAAACGAATAGTAGTTAATGCTACTTTATCGTGGGCCTTCATGGCCGTTTTCATATCATTGTTGATTGTTTCTGTTAACATTATTTTATATTTCTCCTTGAAAAAAAACTCCCATAACGAACCAATTGGTCAGTATGAGAGCTAAAAATTTTAGTATTTTTTACGTTTACGAGCTGCTTCAGATTTTAACTTTCTCTTTACACTCGGTTTTTCGTAGTATTCACGTTTGCGGTATTCTTGTAAAGTACCACTCTTGGAAACTGAGCGTTTGAAGCGACGAAGAGCATCATCAAGAGACTCGTTTTCATGCACGATTGTCTTTGCCATATGATATCCCTCCCTCCACTTAAGGCCAAATTGGCCATAACATCTGAGGAATATTATACAGAAATGTCCCAGCCCGGTCAACTATTTATACAAAATTTCTTAAATATTGTTATACTTTAATCATTAATGGTGAGGAGCAAAAATATGACGGAAAAAATCAATTTAATAATTATCTCCGATTCAGTTGGAGACACAGGCTTTAATATGGCGAAAGCAGCCAGCGCACAGTTCCCAAAAACAGAGTTTACCTACAGTCGTTTTCCCTTTGTCACTTCGACTGAAAAACTCGAAAAAGTATTTGAGGATATCGCCGGTCTCGATAATTTAATTATCATGTATACGTTGGCGGTTCCCGAATTAGTCAATATCGTCTTTAAATACGGTCGAGAAAATAATATCAGAACAATCGACTTTTTAACAGATACAGTTGATGCAATTGGTAAGTTGAGTGATGAAAAGCCCTCTCGTGAGTCTGGTGCGATGTATCATTTGACGCAGAAATACTTCGATCGAATTAGCGCAATGGAATTTGCTGTGATGTATGACGACGGTAAAGATCCTAAGGGCTTTTTGGAAGCGGATGTGGTTTTACTTGGTGTCTCCCGGACTTCGAAGACCCCACTTTCCCTCTTCTTGGCTAACCGTAATTTGAAGGTGGCTAACCTACCACTCGTTCCACAAGCGCATATTCCGGAAGAAATTTTCAAAATCGATCCTAAAAAGATTATTGGACTAACCAATGATCCAGAGGTCTTGAACCGGATTCGCCGCGAAAGAATGATTGCCTACGGCTTGAGCCCTGATACGAGCTATTCAAATATGAACGAAATAAATAATGAATTGAAGTTTGCCAAAGATTTATATGACAAAATCGGTTGCTATGTTATCAACGTTGCTAACAGAAGTATCGAAGAAACTGCTGCTCTCGTGATGGCCCATTTAGGAATTAATGATTTGAAATCACAACAAATTTAGTATTTGCTGAATGTAACGAAAAGGAGTAATTGTTATGAAGTTAATTTTTCATGGTCATGCTAGTTTCGAGATTCAATTAAATGATGGCACAGTTTTGCTGGTGGATCCGTGGATTACGGGCAATCCCCAATGTGACATTGATTTGAACTTTAAATGTGATTACATCTTGGTGACCCACGGTCACTCAGATCACTATGGTCCAGACACAATTACTCTTAGTCAAAAGAATAATGCTCCAATTGTTGGGATGTTTGAATTAGTTAATTATTCCCTTGCATTGGGCGCCCCTGTCGGTCACGCAATGGGAATTGGTGGTCAATGGAAGTTTCCGTTTGGAACCGTCAAGTTGATGCATGCTCAACACAGTTCAAGCATCGTGAAGGATGGTATTCCCATTTATCTTGGTGAACCAGTTGGCTTCTTAATTCAAGCCGATGACAAAACCATCTACTTCTCTGGTGACACCTCTAACTTCGGCGACATGGCCATTTTTGGTAGCGCCTATGACATTGATGTGGCCATCCTACCAATCGGTGATAACTTCACTATGGGTCCTGAGTCGGCAGCTAGTGCCTCTAAGCGTTTGAATGCCAAGGTAGTTATCCCAGAACACTACAACACTTTCCCAGAGATTAAACAAGATCCAAACGAGTTTGCTAAACTCCTTCCTGAAGGTGTGGTGCAAATTTTAAATCCTGGTGAAAGTTATTCGGTTTAAGATTAGTAAAGTACTCAGTACTAAATAAAGTAAAGAAAAAGCAAATATGCTAGTAACTTGATTTTCAAGTCGCTAGCATATTTTTTAGTTTAAATTATCTGTCAAAACTTTATTTTGCAGTTCTGGGTCGAACTTCTTAGCTCTCAGTTCGGCAATTTCTCGCTTATAAGGCGAGTATTTCTTCTTTGGTTCGTCTGGATTACTAATCCATGGGGTTTCCATAATCTTTGGAATTTTGGCAAATTCAGGCAAGTACGCAATCTCACAGAGCTTGTCGAAGCCAATTGTCCCAAAACCTAAATTAGTATGACGATCCTTATGGGAAGCTAGTCCGTTAATCGAATCGTTCAGATGGATTACACTGATTTTATCTAAACCAATCAACTTATCAAATTGTGTGAGAACACCGTCTAAATCACCGAGAATATCGTATCCCCCATCAAAGACGTGACAAGTATCAAAAGTAATCGAGAGGCGGTCGCTGAAACTAGACTGGTCCAAGATGCTTGCGAGTTCTTCAAAAGTCTTACCGACCTCTGTCCCCTTGCCGGCCATCGTTTCGATTGCAATCGAAACGTTCTTGGTTGGAGTGTCTTTTAAAATCTCGTCTAGGGAATTAACAATCTGACTAATTGCGACTTCACTACCAGCACCAACGTGGGCACCAGGGTGAAAGCTAATTGCAGTTGCCCCTAAAGCTTCGGCACGAACTAACTCATCGGCCACGAAAATTTTTGCGAATGGCAGGTTTTCGGGCTTGATTGTATTACCCAAGTTGACAATATAAGGCGCATGAATGATTGTTGGAGCGATTTTGTGCTCAACTAAGAGTTTCTGACCGGCAGCAATATTAAACTCACTGACGTCCTTACGACGCGTGTTTTGGGGTGCACCCGTAAAAATCATCAAGGTGTTAGCTTCGTTTTGAATACTCTCGTTGGCTGCTCCAACTAACATCTCTTTCCCACTCATACTGACGTGGCTACCAATTAGTAAATTACTCAATCTCTGCCTCCTTAAAGCGTCCTAAAATCTTGACGGATTCCGTGATACTTGCAAATGCGTAGGGATCGTTGCGGCGAATAATGGTTTCGATGTCATACATCTCATCACGGCCAATAATCGTAATTAAAACTGTTTTTTCAGAATGACCAAATGCCCCTTCTGCATCATGCAAAATAGTGATACCACGGCGCATGTGGCCTTGAATATCGTAGATGATTTCTT
>CAMJXI010000079.1 GCA_946409675.1 uncultured Lactobacillus sp.
GGAAAGTTTCCAGCGTAAATTTTCTGCGCGGCAGCGGTAATCAAGTCGTCGTTAAGTTGCTCGATTTTTGCAAAATTGTCTTTGGTAAACGATTGGTTTTTGCCGGCGATACTCTTATAGATCTCGGTCTTCTTGTAGTGACTGTCCACGATGTTATCCATGACGAGTTGTTCGTTGATGCTAATCCCGTTTAAGTTGATTTGCTTAGACAGGTTCGTTTCGATTTGCTGGTTAATCTCGCCCTCTGACTTGCGCCATTGGTCAAAGGTCAACTTGCTGAGGTTGTAATTCTTTTGGACGATATCTTGGTAGAAGGCACCGACTGGTTGAATCGTCTGTGGGGTTGCACCAAAGAACGCAGCGTTACTTTGAATAACCTTCAAGTAAGAAACTAGTTGAATCATGATGCCACTAGAGAAGAGATTAAAGTCGAACTGCTTAGCACTAGACTTATAGTCGATGACTTGGGCCAACAACTGTTTTTGTTCTAATTCTGCTAGGTCGATCCGGTCGATTTTCCCGGAGAGTTCGACTTGGTGGTCGGCCACCTGATAGCTCAGACCATTAAGAAGCTTGTTTTGGCCAAAAGTAACTTCGGAGTACTTGGGTACGAGAATCGTTTTGTCTAAGCGACTACGCATGATGTCGACCAAGGTTTCGACCGAGCCGTTCAGGCGGGTTGCCAGATATTGGTTGAGCGTATCGTCGAAATAATACTTGAACTTGCTCGACTCTAAAACGTTTCGTTCAATCTTTTGCAGAATCAATTTAGTCTCAGTATCGTCGTAGTCGGCTAAGGTGCGTCCGTTTTGGTTAACTGCCCTGATAAATTCGTCCAAAATTTCGTGGAAGTAGTTCCCAGTCTGCATGTTGTCGAGTTCGTTTAAATCGCGTTTGCGGAGTTTAAGGCCGTAGTTCAAGAAGTATTCGTACGGATCACGGTAGTAAGCTTCAATTTGTGAGATTGATGCCACGAGGTTTTGGCCGAATAAGGCAACGGTCTGTTCTGGTTCTAATTTAGCCGGCGTGTTGTTGAATTCTTGCGCCTCCAAAAACTCGTTGATTTTTTGGTCGTCGAAAGTCCTGGTATATTTCAAAAGGTCCCGCGCCTTATTTCGCGTTTCAGTTTCGCTTGCTGGGTCATTAATCAAATAAGAGAGATAGGCAGCACTACTTAAAGGCGTTGCCAAATAACTCCCAAGGTTCGCCCCATCGCCTACCGGGAGGTCAAAGTGGTTGTATTCTGGGAGGTTTGTTTTTTTGCGGAGTTGTTCATAGAAAATGGAAGGCTTTTGCGTATTGTTCTCTTCATCAATTAAAGGATAAGACAAGAACAAGCGTTCATGCCCGGTCGTGATGGCTTGGCCAAATTGAAAATTCTGGAGCAAGTTATTGGTTTTAGCCCCATCTTCGATGAACTTGTCCTCAGTGAATTGAGCATTTAACTGCTCCAAGTTTTCGCTTGCTAAGAACTTTGGCTTGTTTTGATACTTGGGAAGATCACCAGTCACGGAACCCATAATAAAACAAACCTTGTAGCGGTTGGACTGCACCATCCCAATTTCTGAGATGGTCACGGCATCAAGTGTAGAGGGAATCTGGGAGAAGGTCGCCTCACTAAATCCAGCGATAATCGTGTCAAAAAAGTCGGTCGCTGAAAAGTCCTCGGGGTTGATCAAACGATAATCATCTAAGAGCTGGTTGAAGGTTGACCAGACTTCTTCTGGTTGTTGGGCTAGTTGCAAGTCGTCAGCGGCAATCGCGTTGGCACGCCAATCTTCTAAGCGACTTGGTATCTCTAGCTTGTTAAAAAAGTTTAATAGTAGCGAAAGAGCCTTGTCGGTCGAATTAGCCTTGGCAAACTTAGTCAAGAAGTCTTCAATCTCGGTAATAATCGTGTTTTTGTAGGCATTTAAGCGTGCTGTTTGCTCAAAGAGTTTCTTCGCCCAGACCTGGTCTTTTTGACTCTGGTCCAGAAAATCTGTCAGGTCCCGGTGCCACCTCCCAAAGTTAATGCCATATTTGAGCGAGAAGTTCTCGAGACTATCGATTAAGCGTTGATTCTCGCTGACTGAAATATTGTCTGGCTTGATGAGATTAGTTTTTAAAAGTTTGAAGAGACTTTCCGAATTCAAGGGATGCACAAATAAATCCTGTAAGGCTTCTACGAAGACGACTAAGGGATGGTACTTCATTTCCTTTTGTAAGTCGTTAAAATATGGGATATTTAGTTGGTTGAAAATGGGACCCAAGTGGGTTTCATACTTCTTGAGACTTGGGGTCAAGATGATGAAGTCTTGGTAACGGTAGGACTCGCCTTCTTGTTTGTTTAAGGCAATCTCACGATAGATCGTCTGCGCCACAAAATACGCTTCTGAGTAGCGGTTATCGGCGGTCACAAACTGAATGTTCTTGGTGATTAGCGGCTTTTCTGGTAATTTCTGGTTCGACCAGAGTTTATTTAATAAGGTGATTTCTGTATTTGTGGCTGTTTCACTGGCAGATAGGTATTGATATTCTAGGTGCTTCTGCTCACAAAAATTAGTCAGATTTTTGAGGATTAATTGAACGTACCCGTCGTAGTCACTATTTTTTGCTAGTGGGTTGAAGGCACCCGTCTTGGTTTTAAAACCGATCGTGGTTTGGCGTGCCTTTGCCAGTAAAATCTTTAACGTGACCATTTCTTGGGCGGAAAATTGGCCAAAATCGGTCAAGTAAAATGATGTGTCCTGCAAGATTTCTGCGTGCTCAGCCAGATACTCGTTGAGCGTGGTCAGGTTTTCTTGCTTGGTGGCAAAACGCCAGGCAATCTCCTCTGCAAACCTGTTGTAGATCAACTGTAAGTCGTGGATTTTGTTGGCTGTTTCTAGTTTAACGGCTTGGGTATTCACATCGGTAGTTGTCTGAATCTCAGGATTCGTTATTTTAGCTAAGTCGATTTCATTGAAGTCATCTGGGGTGAAATTACTTCGTTGAATCTCCAAAAGCGATTGGTAAATTTGGGCGATAATCCCCCGGTTTATTTTGACGTCGTGATAAACTACTAATTCAGGCTGCAATTCTTTGAGAATGCGCGCTAGAATCATGGAGGCTGCGGCATCACTTAGAGGTCGCAGGCCATTTCTGGGAGCGTCTTTTTGTAAGTACCAAGCAAGTCTAGAAAAAGAGAGCACTTGGAGGTTTTTAACACTGACACTACCTGTGTTGCTGGTTTGATCAGCCAATGTCTTTAGAGCAAGTACTTCGGTATCAAATTTAATGTGATTGGGGACAAGCAAAAGGTATTGTTTCGACTTATCCTTTTGGTAATCTGCCACCATGCGATTGATTATTTCTTGTTGAACGTTTTGCGTCTGCTGCCCTAATAGAAAATTAATCATCATTGTCTCCTTTTTTCGACCGAACTCGTTGCCCTAATTTTAGCATATTGTTTTTTGAAAATTTATGTAAAAAAGATTAAATAATTACGTCCGCTATGGATAATGTCAGCGTTTTAGCTTAAAGTTTATAATATAAGTGTTTAAAGGGGTGAACTAATTTTGAATGCTAAATACGAATCGCACGGGAAAGTGATCCTAATTGGCGAGCATTCGGTCGTCTACGACTATGATGCGCTGGCTTTACCTGCGAAAAATCTCGAAATAAAAACCACTATTTTTGAGAGTCATCTTGGCCTTTGGTTAAGGACCCACAATTATGATGGTAAGTTATATGATGCACCCAGTGAATATGCCGGAATTAAGTATTTAATCGACGAGATTATTAAGAAGAATTATTTGGACCAACACATCGGCCTAGAATTTACGGGAAAAATTCCAGAAGAACGCGGCTTAGGCTCTAGCGCCGCTGTTGCTGTTGGAACTATTGAAGTTCTAAACGAACATTTTGGTTTAGATTACACTGAACAAGAAATTATTGACCTAGCTAATAAGGCTGAGACGATTAACCACGGTTCTGCAAGTGGACTCGATGTTGCGACCGTCAAAAGCGATTATTTGGTTAGTTTTAATAAGAAGAGCGGTCCCAGGTTAATTAGAAGTAAGTTAGGGGCCTTTTTAGTGATTGCTGATTCTGGAGAACTCGGCAACACCAAGGAAGCTGTTACCCTCTTCCGTGACCAAGTAACTAACGAGACGGTTAAGAAAAATCTGCTCGATGATTTGGGCAAAATCGGCCCGAAAGCCATTTATGCTTGGAAGCAAAAAGATATTGTCGGTTTTGGTGATTTGATGAACCAATCTCAAAAAATTCTGGCCGAATTTAAACTCTCGACACCTAAGCTTGATGAACTAATCAAGATTGCACTCGAGGCCGGAGCTTTGGGCAGTAAATTAAGTGGTGGCGGACTTGGTGGGATTGTCATTTCTCTCGCAGCAACTAAAGAAGAAGCCGAAGAAATCGCCTACCAACAACGAAATATAATTAATCAAACGTGGATTGAGGACATCTAATGCATGCAACTGCTCGCGCCCATACAAATATTGCATTAATTAAATATTGGGGGAAAAAAGATGACCAACTCAAACTCCCCTGTAACTCTAGCCTCTCCATGACGCTAGATGCATTTTATACTGAAACTAAATTAACGATTTTGGATGCTGACCAGCCAAATCGTTTTTATTTGAATGGTCAAGAACAGTCTCTAAAGGCTAGCCAACGCGTAGTTAACTACTTGCGCGTCTTACAAGAACGCTTTAATTTGAGTGGCAATTTTTTGATTGAGTCGACTAACCATGTGCCCACAAGTGCTGGGCTTGCGAGCTCGGCGTCTGCATTTGCAGCTTTAGCCGCGAGTTTTAACGCAGCTTATGAACTTAACGTCGATTTGACGGAACTGTCGCGGATAGCACGATTAGGTTCGGGTTCTGCGACTCGTTCCGTTTATGGCGGATTCGTCGAATGGCAAGCTGGCGATAGCGATGAAAATTCAATTGCGCTTCCACTTGCTGAACACCCCAAAATGGACTTAACTTTACTAGCAGTTGAGATTGAAACAGCGAAAAAGAGCATCTCTTCAACAAAGGGCATGAATTTAGTGGTTGAAACCTCCCCTTACTATGCGACTTGGGTTGAACAAGCAGAACTCAATATCGGTCAAATGAAGATGGCTATTGCAGCTAACGATTTTAGTGCCGTCGGTCACTTAGCCCAACAAAACGCTTTGGCAATGCACGCCTTGAATCTAACGGCTGATCCTGGCTTCACTTATTTTCAACCGGAAACAATTCGTGCAATGCAACTTGTGGCGGAATTAAACCAAAATGGAGTTGAATGTTACTTCACGATGGATGCCGGTCCGAACGTAAAAATTCTGACACAATTAAAAAATGTTGAAGAAATTATTCAAAGATTTAAAAATGACCTGCCACATGTTAAAATTGTGAAGGCGACTTTTGGCCCCGGTATTGAAATTTTAGATAAATAGACAAGAGGAATGATA
>CAMJXI010000080.1 GCA_946409675.1 uncultured Lactobacillus sp.
AGATTTCCATTGGTGACTGGAGTTCAGACGTGTGCTCTTCCGATCTATCAAATGTCGAATGACTTAATCCAACGGGTCTATGAAAGCCAAACAACTGCTGGCTATGCCCACATCAATAAGCAAGCACTCTTAGTTAATTTAACCCGAGTGAACATTGCGATTTCATATTTTTATGTTGAACCATCCACTTTTATTGATCAGCCACAAATTGATATGTTCGAAAAAGATAATCCGTTATTTAGTCGTGTTGTTCATGAATATATTGATAGTTTACGTACTGACGATGTGACAATTTCAAAGAAGTTTGAAACCAATTTATATCTTAGCTATATTTTTGTCTTAATTAATTTAATCCCCATGAAAATTATGGTGACTCCAATTTACATTTACGTTGATTTTTCTTTAGGTAAATTGTACACGAAATACATTGTTGAACAATTGAATAACAATTTTAGAAACACTAATATTCAGGTTCAAGAAACCATGGATGAAAATACGAATATCTATTTGTCGGATTTACCTTCAGAATTGATTCAAATTCCACAAATTTTGTGGGGTACACCTCCCGCACCTGCTGACTGGGGCAATCTAGTCGAAGAAATCACCAAGATTAAAGCCATCAAAGATGAAAAATATCGTAATGCATAAAAAAAGGACCTACCATTTTGGGGGAAATGATAGGTCCTTTAAATTTAACCTGCTTTACTTTTGAGGTAAATCAATTCACTTGCCTTGCGTGCATCGACCGCTTCGTCGAAATCGTAGAAGTCTTGTAGTAATACGTACTTACCATCTACCATCAACCGAGCAGTCCATTTATTCTTACTCTCATCAAACGATACGCCAACCACCCCTGATTTATTCTTTTTCCCTTTTGTCACCGAAGCCCAGTAAACACCATCACTTCGGCGGAGATTGTCTGCGTTGCCCACATTTGATTGGAACTTCTCATTAGTCTTATAACGTTCCTTAACGGAATCAATCTTTAAACATCCACAACTTTGAGTGATTCCTTTTCGAAGTGCGTAACTATCAATGTTTTTTACCTTGCCGCAATCACACGCACACTCCCAGATTGCATTGCCATTACTTTTACGTTCAACAAACCGAATGGCAATTAACCGACCAAAGCGTTGATTAGTAATATCTATCCTCTGCATCATGAATGCCTCCTTTGCTATGCCATTAGTCAAGGCCATGATACATCGCGACACACTCTCTAACAATGGACTTTATCTTCTACATATTTTATTTTTTTGAAAAAGTTCCGAACATCTAGTCTTGATCATCAGTTTTCTTTTTGAGACCAAGTGCTGCACCTAAGGCCGCTACTACTGCAACAGTTACCATTACTACAATGGTCATGATTTGGCCACGGCGTTGTGAATCTTGAGTCGCACTCTTATGAGTAGCGGTAGATGCTGGGTTAGTGGAAATAACTTGTGTGCCACCCTTTGAATCAGTCGTTTGATTGTCGGTTTGACCTTCAGCAACACCGCCCACAATCCCAACTTGTGCATCATTAGCTACAACTCCTGATTCTCCAACTACTTCATCGCCAACTAATTGATCTGCTACGCTGGTCAGAATTCCTGGTAATCCAACACCTTGTGCAATACCATTTTGACTGGCAGCGTCGTAACTTGTATCTGATTGGATGGAGCTAACCGAACCAACCGGTTGTGATCCATTAAATACATAAGCAACTGGTGCGACAGTCCTACCGTTTACATGGCCAACAGGTTGTGAAGTTGCTGGAGCATAATGTGTTTCAGGTTTTACATAACCCAATTCCATTACGATAATTTCAGCTCCTGTGGCTGGATTGTAGCTGTAAGCAAAGCCAGCAATATTTGCTAATGGACTTACTTCAGTCAGATAATGTCCAGCATTGTCGTAGTTGTTATTAGCTTCTTCTGTCCAGAAATCAATGGCAGCCTTCATTGCATCTGCTTCACCTTTCGCCACAAAGCTACCATTGCTCTTAGTGATAATTTGCATATACAAAGCTTCTGGTCAA
This sequence comes from uncultured Lactobacillus sp., assembly GCA_946409675.1. Lineage (GTDB taxonomy): Bacteria > Bacillota > Bacilli > Lactobacillales > Lactobacillaceae > Amylolactobacillus. The sequence goes on from CAMJXI010000080.1 coordinate 2,021, forward strand.
TGTGCGATGGTGCCATCAATATAATTAGGTGCATCCAACAAGTTCTGTGGAGTTACCCAACCTGGACGACCGTTTGCCAAATCTGCGTGACTTAATTTGCCGATGGCTGATAATTCATTGGCCCGAACTTGTGCCCAAGCGTTCAAATCTCCATTTACTTGAACGGCTGGCAATGAATTGCCAGGATCTTCATATTGATAAGGATAGTTCCTGGTGGCTGCCCGCATTGCATTTAAATCATTAACCCCGGCTTGCACTCCTTGTTGAGTAGTTGTCGTAACTGCTGCATTGGGATCAATTTGATCTGCGGCAGCTGATTCTGTTGACTGAGCTGATTGTGCAACTGGTTCAGCCACAGTGCTTGCAGGTACGATTGGCGTTGTAATTTCCTCTACTTGTGCTGAATCAGATAACAAAACTTCTGGCTTTACCAAACTTTCACTAGTTGGATTAACGACAACATCTGCGGTATTTGAATCAACATTGATTGGTGCAACATCACTGACCGCGGCACTATTCGTGTCCACAGCTCCCGAAACAGGTGTTGCACTCACTTCAGTGTTTACTGAAGCTGCAGGTAATTCGTCTGCCTGTGCGACTACTCCAAAACCAATCAAACTAAATCCAACGATTCCAGCGAATACTAACTTTTTCCCATCTTTATACATCTTATAACCAAAACTCGTTTTTTCTTCCCGACCGATCATGTTCTTGCTTGATACTTTTCTGTAATCGTTTCTCATGACATTTCCCTCCAAATCTTTGAATCAACAACATCTCTTATTACGGTTATAGTATCTCAAGATTTAAAGTATTCCGAAATGGAATTCTTATCCGTAGGTTTTTTTATTTTTTCAAATATTTCCGAATAATTGGATACGTTTTCATTTTGTGCCACAAAAAAACGCCCAACCATCAAGGTCAAGCGTTCTCGTCTTTTTATTTTTTTCAAAGAATCCGAATTTAGCCGATTTCTTTCTGATTTGTTTCGGTGCCAAAGAACCAAACTACGATTCCAGCGAACAATGCGATGCCACTAATCGTCCAAAAAATCATTGACGAGGAAGTTTTTTTTAACATCCATGCCACTGCAATAGGCATTGCAACTGTCAATAGTTTGGCAATCCCATTAGCAATCCCAGAACCACGGAACCGGAAAGTGGTAGGAAATAATTCTGCCACATAAACAGCGACAACACTTGCCATCAAAACGTAAAAACAAGTTGTCAACAAGAAACCAACAGCCACTACTCCGGCCATTGTGGTTTGGTTAGCATAAATCATCCCAAAAATCGCGGTGAAAATAAATGCTGGCGCAATCGTTTTTTTACGACCAATTTTATCAACTAAGTATGCTCCAATTGCACATCCAACCGGAGCTCCCATCATCATCATGGTTGATAGTCCCAACGATCCGGAAACGTTAATACCCTTTTGGATTAGCAAAGTTGGTACCCATGATGTAAAGGTATATTGACAAATAATTGTGGCAGAAACTGCGACAATTGCAACAAATAGGCTGACACCAAGATTATGATGAATTTTATCTCGGGATTTAGTTTGAGTTGGATCAAAATCATCGGAACCATTCACTTCTAGTTGATCGATAATTTTTTCAGCTTCTTCTTGACGATTGTGAGCCATCAACCAACGAGGTGATTCTGGAATATCGCGACGGAGATACCACAATATTGCGGCAACAATCCCAATCGCAGCAAACATCACGCGCCAACCAAAATGAGGAATAATAAAATAGCAAAGCAACATGGTGACGGGCGCTCCACAGTTAGCGATGAGCGAAACAGAAGCACACCATTTACCACGCTTGCCAACGGGAGCAAATTCATTAATCATCGAATAGCCAGTCACGATTTATGAGCCTAATCCAATGGCGGCAAAGAGACGGCAAATTGTCAGTACTGTCATGTTAGGAGCAAAAGTGGCCAAAAAGGTGAAACCACCGAATAATAACAAGTTAATTTGATAGGCAACTCTGCGCCCCTTTAAATCGCCAATAAAGCCGGCCATTAAGGATCCAATAAACAATCCCAGAAAACCACTAGATAAGAACATGGATTCTTGTGCCATCGTGGACCAGCCACTTTTTAAAACAGCCCCGGCCACAGAACTAGCCATGTAAACATCCGCGGCATCTAGGAACATTCCACCCGCCACGAGCGCAAATATTTTATAAAATAAGGGTGATTCATGTGTCCGGTCAATTCGTTGCTGTAAACTTATACTTTGCTCCATTTTTTGCTACCTCTTCTTCTATGAATTTGCGATTGATGTTCTATGTTTACATTACTAATGGTTAATCGAAATTGGGAATCTTCGCTTCATATTCTCTAATTTTATCTTCGTATTGCATTGTAATCGCAATATCATCTAGGCCATTAATAAACTTGTTCTTCCAAAGTGAATCAATATCAAATTTAAAGTGCTCATCACGATATCGAACTTCTTGATTGGGTAAATCCACCACGACTTCTTCATCTGCTCCGGCTTTAGCCAAAATATCACGTTGCTCTTTAGGTAGCACAATCGCTAGCAAGCCGTTTTTAGTACTATTCATATAGAAGATATCTGAATATCCTCCGGCAATCACAACTCGGAACCCATAATCTTTCAGTGCCCACACTGCGTGTTCACGAGATGATCCACAACCAAAGTTTTCTCCCGTAATTAAAATTCGAGCATCCTTCCGTTCATCATGATTCAAGATAAAATCTGGATTTGGCTTATTAGGTGCCAAATAACGCCAATCATAAAATAGATTTTTACCAAAACCAACTTTTAAAATATTTTTCAAAAATTGCTTAGGAATGAGTTGATCTGTATCAATATTATCGTTCATCAATGGAACGCTTTTATTTGTAACGATTGTAATAGGTTCCATTAGGCAGTTTCCTTTCTGATATCAATGAAATGTCCATTAATTGCGGCGGCAGCCACCATTGCTGGACTAGCTAAATGTGTCCGCGAACCAGCACCTTGCCGTCCTTCAAAATTACGATTTGAGGTTGACGCACAATGTACCCCTGCAGGTACTTGGTCTGGATTCATCCCCAGGCAAGCGGAACAGCCTGGGTCACGCCAATCACAACCTGCGTCCTTAAAAATTTTATCCAATCCAATTTTTTCAGCTTCTTCTTTAATTGTCCTAGATCCTGGCACAACTAAGGCCGTAACGCCTTCAGCAATATGATGACCCTTCAAGGCCTCAGCCGCGATTTTCATATCTGACAAACGACCATTCGTACATGAACCAAAGAAGGCAAATTCAATCTTAATATCGCTCGGTTTATCGCCTGGTGTCAGCCCGACATAATCATAAGCTTTTTGATCGTCATCATTATTGAAGATCGGAAGAGCGTC
>CAMJXI010000081.1 GCA_946409675.1 uncultured Lactobacillus sp.
TTTGAAAGCCACTAATCAATCTTTCGAAGAGTTATCGGTGAAATTAATTTTAGAAGAAATTGAAAATGACCTCGATGTGAAAGACTATATTAAAGCGCTTGAGGAAAGCAAGGGCCAACCCGTTTATACGTTTGAAGAAGTCAAAGCACATTTTGATTTTGCTGAATAAAAGGGTGATTGAATAGTACCAAAATAAGGCATAACTAGTAAAAAATTACTGGTTATGCCTTTTGTTTTTCAGTTAATAAAGTTTTAAACGTGCCGGATCATTACTCAAGACACCCGGATCATAAGGATTGTCGCGTAAATCGAAATTCTTAATATCGGCGATTGTCTGGGTTCCTGCAAGTTGCATCACGATTTCAAGTTCAGCGGTTAATTGGTTGAAGACTTGCTCAACTCCAATTGCTCCACCTAAAGCTAAACCGTAAATTGCCGGTCTGCCGACAGCAACCAAATCGGCTCCAGAGGCTAATGCCTTGAAGACATGCTGTCCACGGCGAATACCGGAATCAAAGACGATTGGCACGCGTTTGTCGACGGCTTTTGAGATTAAGGATAGTGAGTCAAAGGAAGCAGGACCACTATCGAGTTGGCGCCCACCATGATTCGAAACCCAAATGCCAGATGCCCCAGCGGCAAGAAGTGGCTCGACGTCTTCAGGGCTCTCGACCCCCTTGACGTAGACTGGAAGGCCGGAATAACTGGCAATATTTTCAACATCCTTGGTCGAAAGTTTTTGTTTGGCACTGCCGTAAATTGATTTGAGTGATTCGCCGGTTTGTTGTGCGAGGTATTCCTCGACGATTGGCATGCCAACTGGGAAGGTGAAACCATTTCGCGCATCGGTTTCCCGGTTTCCAGAAACAGTTGCGTCGGCGGTCAAAATAATCGCCTTGATCCCTTGTTCCTTCACCCGGTCCATGATGTGGCGGTTAATGCCATCATCTTTGCTGTAATAAAATTGGAACCACTCGGGTGTTCCTTGTAAGGCCTTGGTCACATCTGGTAAGTCAAAACTTGAGTAGGAACTAATTGAGTAGATCGTGTTATAACGATGAACACCTTCGGCACTGGCTAGTTCACCGCGTTCGTTAGCCAGTTTATGCGCAGCAATTGGTGCCATGATCATCGGCGAAGTTAGTTGATTACCATCAAAAGTGGTAGAAACATCTGGCTTTTCTACGTCCTTTAAAGCATGTGGGACAATCAGTTTGTGTTCGAACGACCGGATATTTTCCCGTAAGGTAAACATGTCGCCCGCGCCACTAGCAACGTAGCCAAACGCGCCTTTTGGCATCACTTTTTGCGCCATTTCCTCTAAGTCGTACGTATTATAAAAATTGGAAATTAAACCTTCTGCAGTACTCGTGTGAAATTCTGTCATGAATAAATCCCCCTTTTACTTGTTTTACTCTTTGTACGTTGAGTATAGCGAAATTGATTTTAATAGACTAACAAAGTGAATTGGAAAAAATAAAAGGGGTAGGACATACAAAAAAAGATGACCGAAGTCATCTTAGTTTAAAGTCTAATTAATATTTATAGTTACTTTGGCTTAACGCACGACTAAAACTGAAACTGGTGAATACTTAGCCATGTAAGCTGCTTGGGAACCAAAACGTTTCTTGATTCCTTCTTTTGACTTGGAACCAATAATCAAAAGATCTGGTTTAACGTGCGGAATAACTTCCTTCACGATTGTTTCGCCAGGGTCGCCCTCCGCAACTACCGTATGAACTTCTTTGACGCCAGCTTCTTCGGCTTTTTGCTTGTATTCCGCAATCCGCTTTTCCATGTCCTCACGGGCACCATGGACGAAGTCTTTGCTCAAAGCTTCATAGATATTATAATCATCATTCTCAAGTACGGATACCAGAGTCAAACCAACTTCATCTTTGATAGCACGGTGAATAGCGTACTTGAAAGCCAACACAGCATCAGGTGAGTCGTCAACGGCTACCAAAAGATTATGAAAATAAACGTCTTTAATGTTGTTTAATACAGGTTCATTCATAAATAATTTACCTCGTTTTAAAGAATTGCTTTAATCGTCTCCATCACGATTTGCATGTTTAGGATGGTTAATACTATTGTACATACCCAGGCAAGAATTGTAACCCATTTACTATTAATAAATTCGCCCATAATCTTCTTCGAACTCGTGAAGATCGTCAACGGAATCATTGAGAATGGCAATGCGACTGACAAGAAGACTTGTGAGTTAACCAAAAGGCTATCTAACGCATTTTCCTCACCATGATAGATGATAGCAATGATCAAGACAGGAACAACAGCGATTAAACGAGTCATCAATCTTCTTGCCCAAAGTGGCATCTTCAGATGGATGAAACCTTCCATAACGATTTGACCAGACAGTGTCCCTGTAATTGTCGAGTTTTGACCAGAAGCCAGTAAGGCAACGGCGAATAAGACAGAAAGGACAGGTGAGGCAACGGCCCCAGCCAAGTTAGGATCTTGTAATGCGTTGTAAAGGTCGGCAAAAGTACCTAAGTTTGAAGTATCTTTTCCGAAGAATAAAGCAGCACCAACAAGGAGCAACAAGCAGTTAACGATGAAAGCAGCAGTTAATTGTAAGTTTGAATCCCAAGTAGTGAACTTGATTGCGTTCTTGATTGAAGCTTTATCTTTACGGTCAAATTGACGTGTTTGCGAAATTGATGAATGCAAGTACAAGTTATGTGGCATAACCGTTGCACCAACGATACCTAAAGCCATGTGTAATTGACCTGGGTGTAAGATTTCTTTCTTTGGTACCAAGTTTTCAAAGGCGGCAGCCATATCAGGTTGAGCAATAATTACTTGATAGATGAAGACAACCATGATTACTAAGATTAAAGTAACGACGATTGCTTCGATTTTTCGAAAGCCGAGTTTTGTCAGTAATAATAGTAACAAAACATCCAAAATTGTTAAGGCAACACCCACAACGAGTGGGAAGCCGAAGAGCAGTTTTAAGGCGATGGCTCCACCAATAACTTCGGCGATATCAGTTGCCATGATTGCAAGTTCTGTGGTGATCCAAAGGAAACCACCTAAAAATTTACCAGTATGGGCACGAGTGGCTTGCGCCAAATCCATATTAGTCACAATACCAAGCTTAGCTGCCATATATTGTAGTAACATCGCAATTAAGCTTGAGATCAAGATTACGGACATTAAGAGATAGCCGTATTCAGCACCACCTTTGATACTTGTGATCCAGTTACCAGGATCCATGTAACCAACGGCGACTAAGGCACCTGGGCCAGAGAAGGCTAACAGGTTTTTAAAGAAGTTTCCTCCCTTTGGAATTTCGACTGTGTCGTTTATTTCTTCAAGACTTGAACCATCTGCATGTTCAAATAGTTCGTGGTGTTCTTTTTGTTCACTCATAATTATCCACCCTTTCTAATTTCCCTCATATTATCTTACTCTTAATTTAGAAAATGTAAATAGAAAAATTAGGTACGCCTTAATTAATTTTGTGTTTTGTTTAATTTACAAACTAAAGTGCATCACACAAAGCAAGGGAACCTGTAAATAGTTACCAAAAATTAATTGCTTCTAGGCAAAAGTTTAGCCTATTTTTGATTTGGATCAATTTTTTTGATTTCAAATCGCATTATGATGGTCACATAGTAAAGGAAAAGACAGGTGAGAATCATGAATTTTATGAAAGTACAGAAATTTTTCCGCGAAAACGGATCGAAAATCACATTGTTAGCAGCCATTCTGATTGTGCTGGGTCTTGGGGCTAAGTATTTAGGAGGCGAGAACCTACTACTAACAAGTAATATTCTTTTAGCAGTAGCTTCCGTCGTTGCTGGCTTACCAATCTTACTCCGGGCAATCTCCGCATTACAAGCAAAAGTGATTAGTATTGAACTTCTCGTTTCGATTGCGGTGATCGGGGCATTTATCATTGGTGAATACAACGAGTCAGCAATCGTAACCTTCCTCTTCTTGTTTGGGGATTACCTAGAACAAAAGACTTTGGCGAAGACGAGATCTTCTATTAAATCGTTGGCAGCGATGGCTCCAACAACCGCCTTGGTTTTACAAGAAGACGGTAGCACGGTTGAAACCGACGTGGACGATGTTGAAGTAAAGGACCGCATTTTGGTTAAACCGGGTGCACAGACTCCAGTTGATGGCGTGGTGATTGAAGGTCACGGCTACTTGGATGAAGCAGCCATCACGGGTGAATCACGCGCGGTTAAAAAGGAAGTCGGCGATTCAGTCTTCTCCGGTGCGGTTTTGAGTAACGGATTTTTGACGGTCGAAGCCACTAAGGTTGGTGAAGATACAACTTTCGCCAAAATTTTGGAATTAGTCGAAGATGCCCAAGATACTAAATCAAAGGCTGAGAAGTTTATCGACAAATTTGCCAAATACTACACCCCTGCAGTATTGGTGATTGCGTTGTTAGTCTTCATTTTTAGTCGAGACGTTAAATTAGCAATTACGGTCTTAGTACTTGGTTGCCCTGGTGCGTTGGTTATCGGCGCTCCAGTTTCAAACGTAGCTGGGATCGGTAACGGTGCGAAAAACGGGATTTTGGTGAAGGGTGCTTCAGTGATGGACGAATTTGCCAAAATCGAAACCTTTGTTTTTGACAAAACTGGCACTTTGACGACTGGTAAGACTGTTGTTTCAGCATTTACCAACTACGCTGGTAGAACTGATAATGAGAAGACAGACTTATTAGCACGGATTGCAAAGGCCGAAAGTTTGTCGGATCATCCACTTGGGAACGCGATTATCAACTACGTGGATGATAAGGAAATTGGCTACAAGAACTTAGTGATTGAAAAAAATAAAGCAATTAAGGGCCAAGGATTGGAAGTTGATTTCGGGGATGCAACGATCTTCCTCGGAAACGAAAAATTGTTGGCCGGACAAAATATCATTCCAACGGACGTGCAACAAAGAGAAATTGAACGGATTAAACAAACTGGTAGTTCCATCGTGATTGTGACTGATTTACACCAAGTATTGGCAGTAATCGGGATTTCGGACCAGATCAGACCAGAAGCTAAAGAAAACCTGGCCGCATTGAAGAGTGCTGGTGCCAAGAAGTTAGTAATGTTGACTGGTGACAACGCAGTGACTGCCCAATACGTTGCCACAAAACTTGGAATCGATGAAGTTCGGGCAAACTTGTTACCAGACGAAAAAGCGAAGATCATCAAGGAATTACAAGACAAGGGCGAAAAAGTTGCCTTCATCGGTGATGGGATAAACGACAGCCCTTCACTTGCAACTGCTGACATCGGGATTTCGATGGGCTCGGGTACTGATGTCGCAATCGAAACCTCAGACGTTGTGTTGATGCAATCAAGCATTCGCCAACTGGCTTATGCTTACCAAC
>CAMJXI010000082.1 GCA_946409675.1 uncultured Lactobacillus sp.
TGAAACCAAAAGTGGTTAACGTGAAGATTCAAACTAGAAAATCTAAGACGTTCCCCATCCAAGTTGTTTACAACAAGGAGAGCGTCGCAGACGGTTATGAGACCGGTGTACCGAAATCTGATCCGAGTGTCGTTAGTGTAACTGGACCTCGAAGCGAAGTTAACCAGGTCGACCATATCGAAGCGCGTTTGACGGTGCCTAAAGGCTCCAATAAGACGCTTGAGCAAGAGTTGATGCTGGTCGCAGTCGATAAGAATGGCAATCAAATGAACGTTGTCATGTCACCGGCTACCTCACACATCACGCTGCCAATCAGTATTCCGTCGAAAACACTAAAGTTAAAAGTCGTCCAGAAGAATGGGGTCTCTGACCTCGATTACGTGGTGACGACGAAGATTTCCAGCGTCCAGGTTTATGGGGCAGAAGATATCTTAGCTGACTTAGACGAGCTCGAAGTGGAAGTTGACCTAACTGATCAAGAAAAAGATTTTGAAAAAACAATTGAATTGAAAAAACCTAAAGGGGTCATTCGCATTGACCCAGAAGTAGTAACAGTCGCTGTCAAAGTCGGCGTCAACAATGAGAAAGGTAATTAATAAAAATTATGAAATATTTTGGAACTGATGGAGTTAGAGGTGTCGCAAATGAGGGACTCACTCCTGAATTAGCTTTTAAATTAGGCCGCGATGGTGGATATGTACTCACTGAGCAAAAAGAAAATAAAGACCAAAGACCAAAGGTTTTGGTTGCCCGCGATACCCGTATTTCCGGGGAAATGTTACAGTACGCTTTGATTTCCGGACTTTTGTCAGTCGGAATTGAAGTTTTGGACTTGGGTGTCATCTCAACTCCTGCCGTTGCTTACTTGGTTAAGGCACAAGATGCCGATGCCGGAATTATGATTTCCGCTTCCCACAACCCAGTGCAAGATAATGGGATTAAATTCTTCGGTGGTGACGGCTACAAGTTGTCTGATGCAACTGAAGAAAAAATCGAAGTTTTACTTGAAGCCGAAACTGACGAATTACCACGTCCAAGTGCCAAAGGCCTTGGTAGTGTTGAAGAATACCCAGAGGGTGCTTCTAAATATCTCCAATTTATCGAACAAACTATTCCTGACAACGTGAGCGATATTCATGTGGTCATCGATGCCGCTAACGGCGCAACTAGTTCACTTGTGAACCGCTTGTTCGCTGACGTTGATGCTAATTTTGAAACAATCGCTTCTCATCCAGATGGCTTAAACATCAACGATGGTGTGGGCTCAACTCACCCAGGCAACTTAGCTAAAGAAGTTGTTTTGCGTAATGCCCAAGTCGGACTCGCTTTTGATGGCGATGGCGACCGTTGTATCGCGATTGACGAGAATGGTGAGGTGGTCGATGGCGACAAAATCATGTACATTCTTGGAAAATACATGAGCGAAAAGGGTACCTTGAAGAAGGATACAATTGTCACGACTGTGATGAGTAATATCGGACTTTACAAGGCAATCGAAAAGGCTGGCTTACATTCAGTCCAAACTGCTGTTGGTGATCGTTACGTCGTTGAAGAAATGCGTAAGGATGGTTACAACATCGGGGGCGAACAATCTGGCCACGTGGTCTTGTTCGATTACCATAATACCGGTGACGGTATGTTGACTGGTTTACACTTGCTTTGGGTCATGAAGGACACAGGTAAATCACTCAGCGAACTTGCTAGTGCTGTGAAGACTTATCCTCAAAAATTAGTGAACGTTAAGGTCACTGACAAGAATATCTGGAAAGAAAATCCAGCAATCTTATCTGTCATCGACACAGTCGAAAAAGAAATGGCCGGCGACGGTCGGGTCTTGGTTCGTCCTTCAGGTACCGAATCACTCTTACGTGTGATGGCTGAAGCTCCAACGCAAGATTTGGTGAACAACTACGTTGACCGGATTGTGAATGTCGTTCAAAACGAAATCGGCATCGATTAATTAAATCTAAAACATTGATTAAACAGCTTTTAAAGCTGATAAAACAAACCTCCGCCACTTTTAGTATGATAAAATAGTGGCAGAGGTTTTTTTGATGGACGAGAAGATTATTGTTGATGACCACATCAAGTTAGTGGTGAAGAATAAGGAAATGGCTGCTGAAATGTATGCCATTATTGCGACGGAGCGGGAATATTTGCGCAGGTTTTTGCCATGGGCTGACTTAGTCACCAACGTGACGCAACAAGAATTGATTCTGACGGATGCGTACTTGAAGAGTAAGAGTGGCGAGGCCTATGACACCGCGATTTACTATGACGACCGAATTGTCGGAAGTATGTCGTTGAACGAAATTTCCCAACAAAATAAATTTGCGGACATTGGCTACTGGTTGGCCGAAGAAATGCAGGGCTACGGGATTGTGACGAAGAGTGTGGCCAAATTAATCGAGTACGGCTTTAACGAGTTACAACTGCACAAAATCATTCTTGAGGCAGCCAGCGATAATGAACCCAGTAATGGGGTAGCAGAACGAATAGGGATGCAATTGGAAGCCAAATTAGCAGATCAAATTTTGTTGCCGGATGGCTACCATGATTTGAATGTTTATTGTCAGTTTAATCCAAACGAAAAAAATAAGTAAACTCAGCCGAGTTTACTTATTTTTGTTAGTTACTTAGTTTGTATTTAGCAGGAATATTGGGACTCTTTTCAATCAGGCCGAAAACCACTGAACCTAGGGCACAGGTGATAAATTCGGTCACGAAAAGGCCAGCGTAGGTGATCCAGAATGGTGCCCCAAAGACTAATTTCAATTCGAGGGCAATCATAAACATACTTAATGCACCAATCACGGGTACCACGGCCAATTTACCCCAGTAGTTTTTGATTAACTTGCTGACGAGGTAACTACCACCGGTAATCACCAGTGTGTTGAGTGTCCCGAAGACGAGGTCGACGGCCGCCAAGTTGCTGAACAAGTTGACGATGAAGCAGCCGATTGTGACCGCCCAAACGTATCTTTTATTAAAAACGGAAATGGCGTTGACCATCTCGGCCAGTCTAAATTGTAATGCGCCGAAATTTAAGGGCATCAAAAGTAAACCTAAAACGACATAAGTCGCCGCTACCAAGGCCATCTTGGTGAGCTCAAGCGTTCTATTATTCATATTTTCTCCTAGTTTTTTTATGTGGGATGGTTACGAACCACAGTATTTTGAATCAACTACTAATTGTAATTGAAATAATTTTTTTGACAAGTTATTTAAAAAGCTAGTCCAATTTTATGCTAGACTTTACTTAGTAAACTAAAAGGATGGATATTATGACAATTAAACTTATTGCCACCGACATGGATGGCACTTTACTAGACGACCAAAAAGAACTGTCAAAGGGCGCTCTTGCAGCAATTGAAACCGCAAAGGACCAAGGAATCAAGGTCGTTTTAGCAACCGGACGTCCGATGAAGGGAGTCCAATCTTACCTCGACCAATTAAATATGGCAGGCAAAAACCAATACGTTTTAACTTACAACGGTGCTTTTGTCCAAAATACCGCGGGAGATCCCGTGATTTCCCACCCCTTGGGTTACGACGACTTTTTGAAATTTGAGAAGTTGGCCGACGAATATAAAATGATGTTACACTTTGAAACCATGCACCATTTCTACACGACTAACACTGATTTGAACCGCTACATCGCCATGGAAAGTTTCGTGACGGATACCCCAATTCGGGTTCGGACGGCAGAACAAATTCGCCGCGATATTGTCATTGGCAAGATTATGATTACCGCTGATCCAGAGGATATGACCGAATTTAAGAAGCAAATGGACCACAAGTATTTTGAAGATTACCAGATCACAATGTCAGAAGAATTTTTCTTGGAAATTAATTCTAACAAGGCTTCTAAGGGTACAAGTATCGGCCAACTGGCTGACAAGCTTGGCATCAACCACGACGAAGTGATGATTTTCGGGGACCAAGGCAACGACCTCTCAATGTTCAAGCAAGACGAGTTCGTCAAAGTGGCTATGGGCAATGCAATCGACGACTTAAAATCTCGGGCCGATTATGTAACCAAGACTAACGAAGAGGGCGGCTTTGCCCACGCCGTTCGCAAATTTGCCTTAAATGACTAAAATTGTTCCAAAAAAATAGACTTTGTAAAAAGTCTAATTTTTTTTGGCTAGAAAATTTTCACGTTACCGGTACTCGTCTTAACTCCTACCTTAATCTTAGGGAAGTGGCCGACTTGCCCAGAAATCTTCTGACCCTGGAAGTTGGTAACCTTAGCTTGGACTGGGGTCTTCAAGGCACCGTTCTTCGTTTGAATCTCAAAGAGGTAGTCCGTGGTTGGGTCAAAAATCAGTTTCACGTTCCCAGAGTGATTTTCGATGGTTAAGTCGTCAGTTAACTTGGCAAAGTCTAGGGTTAGGTTACCGTTCTTAGAAGTGACTTGGCCAGCTCCCGTAAGATTCTGAAGCTTGAGCGTGCCACTGGTTGTCTTGATATCGAAGTTTTCAGTGTCAGCGTCAATGCCTTTAATATTGCCACTCTTACTTTCGATGACCAGGTTATCGGCCTTCACTTGTTCTAACTTCACGGAGCCACTATTTGAGCTAATGGCCATTTGGCCACCCTTTTCTTCAACTAAGACGTTTGAGAGTTTAATGTTCCCACTCTTAGAGTTGAAGTGGAGGTCTTGGCTCGCTAAATTTTTGCCGTAGATGTTACCGGATGAGAGGTCGGTTTGGAGTCGTTTGCTCTTGAAGTTGATAAACTTGGCGTTGCCAGATTTAGAGGTTAGATCAAACATCGATTCCGATTGGAAATTGATGATGTTGACGTTTCCGAGGTTTGAAAAGAGGGTAATAAAACCAGCGAACTCGTTGGGAATAGCAATCTCGATTTTTTCGCGGAAAATACCGACCAGTTTGCGGGGTCCTTGTTGAATGTTCAAGACATTCCCGATTTTAGTGGCTTCCGTGAATATTTTTTCGATCCGGCGGGACATGAATTCCCGGACGTGAATCTCGTTGTCAAGCGAAGGAATAATCGTCACGACACCGTGGTGGTAGCTGAAGTGGATCTCATCGACAGATTCGAGGTTCACCTGAATCTCGTTCTCAAGGGTCAACTCGTTGACGGAGTTTAAGACTTTGTTATAGAAGGTGTAAGCTTTACTAAAGTCAGGTTGGCTTTCGGCCATGGCTTCAAGCAAGTCATCAAGGCCGTCGAGACTGTCAAAGGCTTGCTTGGTGGCCTCTTCTTCGGTGATGCCTGCTGCTACTTTTTCGTGTATAAAAGTGTTAAGGTTGTTTGATAACGATTCATGGAGTTCTTCAAACTCATCGAGATCGGAAGAGCGTCGTGTAGGGAAAGAGTGTAGATCT
>CAMJXI010000083.1 GCA_946409675.1 uncultured Lactobacillus sp.
TTTCAAGCCTGATGGGCGCCGAGCAATCGAAGTACCGTCGGTCAAGTAGTACTTCAAGACATCGGCTTTAGGGTAACCTTCAAGCGCGCTTGTCTCACCATTTTCAACTACAGTTTGGTTCAAGTAGTCTTCAATCTTAGAAACTTTCATGTCGCCTACGGCAGTGATTTGGTCAGCCCGAACACTCTTCATCATTTTTTGCATCTTAGCGACACCATCGAGTCCAGCCATCTCAATTGATTTGGTTTCTTCGATGTAGTAACCGTATTTCTCAAAAATTTCGGTTAATCCTTGCGCAACGGTCATCTTGCGGCTTTGGTAATAAGCAGCCAGTTCGGCCATCATCAAGCTTGCTTGCATGGCATCCTTATCGCGGACGAAGTCCTTGAACAAGTAGCCGTAACTTTCTTCGAAACCAAAGATAAACTTGCCTTCACCAGTTTGGTTCAAGTGTTCGATTTCTTCACCGATATACTTGAAGCCAGTCAAGACGTCTTTAGTTCTGATGCCGAAATCCTTGGCAATGGCAAAAGGAAGTTCACTAGAAACGATTGATTTAACAACTTCTAATTTAGCATCCAAAAGTCCGCAGTTCTTTAAACTGGTCAAAAGGTAGTTGGTCATCAAGGCGGCCATCTGGTTACCAGTCAACAGTTCGTAATCGCCAGTGTCTGTTAAGACGGCACAGCCCATCCGGTCAGCATCAGGGTCAGTTGCAATAATCAAGTTGGCATTGTATTTCTTAGCTTCTATAATCCCTTCATCAAAAGCCTCGGCGAATTCTGGATTAGGGAATGGAACGGACTTGAATTCAGGATCAAGGATAGCTTGGCTGGCCACCACGTGAACGTTGTTGAAGCCATTTTCCTCAAATACACGTTGGTAGAGGACTTTACCTGTTCCGTGGAGAGGTGAGTAAATGATTGCGAGGTCGTCACCCTCTTGTTTAATTAAATCTTTATCTAAGTTAACAGTTTCTAAGGCCTTCAAGTAATCTTGGTCTAAGTCTTCGCCGACCATTTGGATAGTATTAGATTCTCTTAATTCTGAGAGGTTACCCACTTTGATGGCAAAAACATCATCGAGTTCCTTTGTGTAAGCCACAACTTCGTCAACTTCCTTAGGTGGCATTTGGCCGCCGTCTGGACCGTAAATTTTGTAACCATTGTATTGTTTTGGATTATGACTAGCAGTGATCATAATGCCGGCATAAGCGTCTAAGTGGCGAATTGAGAATGAAAGTTCTGGCGTTGGCCGCAAACCATCAAACAAATAAACTTTGATCCCGTGATTGCCCAAAATTTGTGCGGCTCTTTGTGCGAATTCACTTGATTGGTAACGTGGGTCGAAACAGATTACTACTCCCCGGTTTTTGGTTTCAGCACCTAAGGTATCGATAAACAAAGCCAATGCTTCGGTTACTTTACCGACCGTGAAGATGTTCATTCTGTTTAAACCGGGCTCTAGTAAGCCGCGCATCCCCGCAGTACCAAATTCTAAGTCGTGACTAAATGCATCTTCCACCCATTTTTCGTCTTTGCTTTTATCTAGCAACTCATTCTTTAGGTCGAAAGGTACCTGCTCATTTTCTGTCCATTGTTTGATTTGTTGTTCGAAATTCATCCTAAACTCCTTTTGAAAACATTTTTTACTACAGAACAATCATACCTTAAAACGGCATAAAAAAAAGCTTGAAGCTCAAGCTTTTAATTAATTTTTATTTTACAGTAAGTCGTGGTTAATCAAGTATTCGTAAACTTGCTGACCAGCAACCCCACCGTCACCGACTGCAGTCGCAATCTGACGGAGTTGGTTCGCACGCACATCACCAATAGCAAAAATACCAGGGACCTTGGTGTTCATCTTTTCATCGGTCACAATCCAGCCTTGGTCATCGGTGATGCCCAAGTTCTTGAATTGTTCCGTCATTGGCATAATCCCAACGTAGATGAAGACGCCAGATGCGGGAACGACATGTTCCTCGCCGGTTTCTTTATCGGTATAACGCACGCCGGTGACCTTGTTAGTTTCACCAACGATTTCTTCGACAGTGGCATTCCAGACGAATTCCATCTTCTCGTTTGCAAAAGCGCGTTTTTGGATAATTTGTTGTGCCCGTAATTGGTCACGACGGTGAATAACAGTAACCTTGTTAACTAATTGGGTTAAGTAAAGTCCTTCTTCAATGGCTGAATCTCCACCACCGATAACGACAACGTCACTGTTGCGGAAGAAGGCAGCATCACAGACAGCACAGTACGAAACACCCATCCCAGAAAATTCTTCCTCGCCTTTAACACCTAAGTGACGGTGTTCGGCACCAGAAGCAATCACGACGGTCTTTGCCTCGTAGTCTCCCTCGTCGGTTTGCACGAGCTTGTACTCCCCGTGATCTTCAACGTTTGAGACGTTACCATAAGCGTATTCTGCGCCAAACTTTGTCGATGAAGCATACATCTTCTCGGCCAAATCTGGTCCAGTAACCAATTCAAAACCAGGATAGTTTTCGATATCGCCGGTATTATTCATTTCACCGCCGTAAATCCCGCGGTCGAGCATCAAAACAGAGAGGTTCGAACGAGAGGCATAAAGTGCTGCCGTCATCCCACCAGGTCCTGCTCCAATAATTACAACATCATATTTTTTTGTCATTAAGTTATTCCCTCTTATTTTTAGTAAGTATAATTCTACAACAATTTACTAAAAAAGTAAAATGTTAGCTTAGAATTCCAGCTCGGGTTTCGCTTCGCGACCCATCATCCGACTGATTTCTAAATCAATATCAGAATTTTCATAGAGGAAACGATAAATAGCTTCGGAAATTGGCATTTCAACGCCTAAGTCAGCAGATAATTCGTGCAAGGCTTTAGCGGTCAAGACACCTTCAACGATCATACCCATGTCTTTTAAGGTTTGGTCGAGGGACTTACCTTGAGCTAAGGCATTTCCGGCACGCCAGTTCCGTGAATTCGTGCTGGTACAAGTGACGATTAAATCACCAATCCCTGACAAACCACTAAAGGTTAAGGGTTCTGCGCCCATCGCTACACCAAGACGAGTCATCTCGGCTAATCCACGGGTCATGAGAGCAGCTTTAGCATTGTCACCAAAACCCTTACCGTGCAAGATACCTGCTCCGACAGCAATCACGTTTTTGGCAGCCCCACCAACTTCCACCCCAATGACGTCAGAATTCGTGTAGAGACGCAAGTATTGGTTGGAGAAGATTTTTTGGACAATCTTGGCATTTTCAAGTGAACTTGAAGCCACAGAAAGTGCAGTTAAATCCTTTTGTGCGACGCCTTCGGCATGACTTGGTCCTGAAATAATCACGATTTTATCGGGATCATTTGGATAAAGTTCTGAGAGCAAAATTTGGGAAACACGTTCTTTGGTGCCTGGTTCGATACCTTTTGTGGCACTAGCAAGCAGTGGTTTGTCGTTAGTTTTGGCGAAAATATCAGCGATGGCTCCGCCGACGCTGCGAATTGCCTTAGTTGGCAAGACGAAGAGTAACAAGTCGCGACCAGTGACTGAATGTTCTAAATCCGTCGAAAGTTCTAGTGTTTCGTTGACCTTAAATTCTGGTGCTAAGTAACGTGTATTAGTGTGCTTTGCTGCAATTTCGTCAAAGACTTCTTGGTTGTTTCCGTAAAGCAAAACTTCGTGGCCGTTGTCTGCCAAAAGTGAAGCTAACACGGTTCCCCAAGATCCTGCACCAAGTACTGTAATTTTTGTCATTATTTTTCTCCTCTAACGTTCATATGGAAAACTTAATCCGCTGCCCTCAAGGTACCATTTTGGTTTAACGACCTTGCGCCGGTAGATTAGCAATCCGATTGTCACAAAGAATAGGACGAGTGATAAGGCCTGTGAGACCCGAATCACGTTGAAAATATACAAGCTATCAGTCCGCATTCCTTCGACAAAGAACCGAACTACACTGTACCACAAAACGTAAGACAGGGTGACTTCGCCTTGTTTATATAAGTGCTTTCTGTGGCGTAAAAAGAGGATTAAGGCTAAGCCAATTAAGTTGAAGAATGATTCGTACAAAAAAGTAGGTTGGCGGTAGGCTCCGCCGATAAACATTTGGTCAATCACGAACTGGGGTAAGTGCATCCCCTGTAAGCTTGATAAAGTCGTCTTTGCACCAAAGGCCTCTTGGTTCATGAAGTTGCCCCAACGGCCTAAGATTTGGGCAGCCATCACACCTGGGACGATGACGTCAGTCATCAGCCAAGTGGGCAAGCCCCGGTAGTAACAGAAAACGATTAAGGTAATTAGGCCAGCAATCAAGCCACCGTAAATGGCAATCCCACCGTTCCAAATCGCAAAAATCTGTCCGGGGTTCTGGGAATAGTAGCCCCACTCAAAAATTACGTAATAGATTCTGGCTCCGATAAAACCAATCGGCACAGCCCAGAAAAGTAAATCGATCACATCGTCTGGCATGATCTGCCGTTTTTTGGCCTCAAGCATCGCCATCGAAACCGCGATTAAGACACCTGTTGCAATTAAAATACCGTACCAATGAACACCAAAACCAAAGATGTTAAATGCCACTGGATTAAGTGCTCCTGAAAAAATCTGCAAATTACTCACCCTTATTTTTCACCTTGTGAATTTTCTTGAATCAAGGAAGCTAAGTTCGCTTCGAATTTTTTGGTTGCGTCATAGCCCATCTTCTTCGCACGGAAGTTCATCGCTGCGACTTCGATGATGATGGCTAAGTTACGCCCAACCTTAACGGGAACCGTAATTTTAGGTACGTTCACGTCAAAAATCGTTAAGTACTCGTCGTCGAAACCGACACGATCGTAGTTGGCCTTTGGATCCCAGTTTTGTAAGCGAACGACTAACGAAATATCAGTTGAAGTCCGCACTGCACCGGCACCAAAAAGGTTCATGACATCGATGATGCCAATCCCGCGAATTTCGAGCAAGTGTTTTAAGATAGCTGGAGCTTCCCCAACGACCGTTTTTTCATCTTGTTGGTAAACATCTACACGGTCATCTGCAATCAAACGGTGGCCCCTTTTAACGAGTTCTAGGGCAGTCTCACTCTTACCAACGCCTGAGTCACCCATAATCAAAACACCAAGGCCATAAACGTCGACTAAAACACCATGAATGTTTTGCCGTTCAGCCAAACGGTATTCCAAGTATTCCGTAATGACAGAAGACAATCTGGTAGTTGGAAGTGGTGAACCAAGTACGGGAATCTTGTGGTCATTAGCTTGGGCAATCAATTCGTCTGGTGGAGTCAAGCCACGAGACACCAAGAAACAAGATCGGAAGAGCACACGTCTGAACTCCAGTCACCAATGGAAATCT
>CAMJXI010000084.1 GCA_946409675.1 uncultured Lactobacillus sp.
ATTTCCATTGGTGACTGGAGTTCAGACGTGTGCTCTTCCGATCTCAAGCGCCAATGACTACTTCTTGATCGACGTAGTTCTTTGCTTCGTCGATATGAATCTGTTTAATCATAAATTTTTTCATCCTTCTTTAAATACTCTTTTTCCATTATAGCAAAAACCGTTTTTTGTGCACGACATTTCTATAAATTGTCAATATAGGAAAGTTCTTCCCCGTCTTCGAAGTTGTAGATGACGTAACCAATCTTCTTATTGGTCTTCGTATAACTGATCTCCCAAACCGGGCGTTTCTTGTACCAGCCAAGGTTGACGTCAGTAATCTTACGATCCTTGTGGTCCTTTAAAAAGACATTGATGACCTGGGCTTCGGTGACACCCTTGGTGTTTTGATACAGGTAAGCCTTCTTCGTTTTAGGTAAATAGATAAAGTAGTATTTTTTGTTCTTATTGGTACCGGCAAGCGCAAGTGAATTAACGTCGCGGTTTAAATGATAGTATTTTTGAATCTTCGTAATTGGGGTCTTATCTAAGGCAATCTCCCCCACTTCAGAAATTTGGTTCCGTTTTGGTTCGAGAGCGATGTTAAAGACGACGACGGCACCGACAAAAAAGAGCACGACAAAAGTGATGATGCCGATAACCCATTTTTTGATGTTATTTTTGTTTGTTGAAGGTTTCAATTAATTCATCCTTTGATAAAAATTTGGGATTTTTGAGTGGTAAGCTGGCCTGAAAAATGTCGCTGTAGGTCGATTGGTTGAAACGCGGATCGATGGTCAAAAATTCTCCTGAGTCGTTTTCGTTCCGAATTAACCGCCCGCAAGCTTGCCTAAATCGGATGACAGCTCTTGGCAGAGTATCCGAGGCAAAGGCGTCCATCCCCGCTTGTTGTAACTTTTGCTGGCGGAGTTGGACTTCCGGATTATCTGGTGATTCAAATGGTAACTTGGTCACCACGACTAAGTCAACCGTCGTGTCCTTAAAGTCGATGCCCTCCCAGAAAGTGTTTGCCCCGAGCAAAATACTCTTCTTGGCGAGCGTAAAGCGTTTGGCAATCTTTTCGTTAGAACCGGTAATCCCTTGGGCAAGCACCTCAAAATCACTAAGTGCGGGAGCATGTGCGACGTGGTCGTAGACCGTCTTGATTGTTTCTAAGTTGGTAAACAAGACTAAGCTGTGATCCCGGTTTGCGAGCACGCCGGGCAACAGATAGTTCAGTGCCTTGTTGTAGTTTGCAGAGTTTGGATCAGTTGGGAAACTCGGGTCCTTTAAGCTGTAAACCTTGAGGTGTCTTTGGTAGTCAAAGGTCGATTTAGCGAGATAAGTCTCCACCTCATCTTCTTCCAGTGCAAACTCGGAAGTGATAAATGCAAAACTCTGTTTGTCGTCCGTCAAAGTAGCACTGATAAACATCTTCTTGGTAAATCTTTGGTAGAGATTTTTCAATTCGGTTGAAGAATCGAGCATTAACCAACTAATGTTGATGCTCAATGGGTCGTTGTTTTGGCCAATGGTCAAAACAAAACCTTTATCTGCGAGCGATTGGGTCTTATTAATCTGGTCGGCCAACAAGTAGGCTTGTTCAGAATAATAATCGAGCCGGTCGATTTGGGCCGAAATCTCATCGATTAAGGAGATATCCGAGGCCAAGAGGCTGTCTTTTTGCTGGTAGAGCCAGTCGATGACCCGATTCGTGCTTTGGCGAACAGAATCGATATCGTCTTGTAATTTCTGCAAGAAGGCACTGGCGTCTGCTTGGTGCTTGAACAATTGGTCCCCGGTTAAGCTGTAGGTCAGCGTGTTTCTTTTACGGTTCACGAAGAAGTTGGTATTTTGAATCTGGCCAAACAAAAACTTTTGGAAATCGTTAATGCTATAGATTAGGTTTTGAATCTTTGGCTCGAGTAAATCGAGTAAGAAAATCAAGTTTTGGTCGTTGGCGTAAACGTCCGAAAAACCACTCTTGCTACTGAAAATCAGGTGTTCGAGGTGAGCCAACATGCCCCAGAAACTCTCAAATTGTAAGGTATCTGCGCGGGAGTTGGTCACATTATCGACGAAGCGGTGCGCCTCATCGACGACGAGATACGGATTTTGACCCCAAATCAAGTCATGATAGTGGTTAGCCAAGAAGGCGTGGTTGGTCACCAAGATATCTGCTTGTTCCTGCTTATAGCGGGCAAAATTCCAGAAATCGAAGTCGCTGAAATCACTGCCGACTCGGGCATCACCAGGATGCGAAATGATGGAGAAGATTGGCGTATTGTAGGCTGTTAACTGGAGCTCATCCAAGTCCCCGGTCGTCGTTTTGGTCAACCAAACAAGAATCCGCATCTGTAAAATTGTGGTTGGTTTATTTTGGTTGAAAGTATAGAGCGAATGGAAAAAGCCGTCTAAGTCGAGGTAGTGACTAGAACTCTTCACTAATTCAGCGTGTAAGTTGAGTCCCGTAATCTTTAGCAGTTGGGGAATCTCTTGGCTGATAATCTGTTGTTGGAGCACCTTAGTGGGCGTTGCAATGACCAATTTTTGCAAGTTGGATAATTCGTAGGCATAACTAAATAAGTAACTGAGCGTCTTCCCTGTCCCGTTTGGGGCTTCGACGAGGAGTGACTTGCCGTTCTTACCCTGGACGAAGTTATGAATTCTGTTCATTAAGTTGACTTGGTTCTTGCGGTAAATAATCTTGCCGTTGAACAAGTCTTTCTTTTCTGAGTCGTTCAAAGGAAATTGCGTAATCTGTGGTTCTTCGACCGAAAAATCGTGCTTTTGTTTCTTAAGGACAATTCCTTTGATTTGGGTCATGTCACTCGGCAATGGCCGCTTAGTTTGTCTGTTAAAAGCTGCAATCTCTTCAAAAATGTAATCTGTATTGCGCGTTAAGCCTTTCGATAAAGCCGAGAGCGTATGCAAAGTTGCTTGCGGTAATTCGCGCAGCTGCTCAAACATGATCAGTAAGAGTTTAGCGGTCACAACGGCATCGGAATCGGCCTGGTGGGGATTTGTGTGCTTGATGTTCAGTTTTTCCGTTAGGTCTTGTAGTTTGAAACTGGCAAAAGTCGGAAAAGTGATTTGGGCGAGTTCCACCGTGTCGATGGAACGGTTCGTTAAGGGCTCAATCCCCGCTTCGACTAATTCAGAGTTCAAAAATGGCAGGTCAAAGTTGACGTTGTGTGCCACGAAAATAGTGTTTTTGAGGATCTGGTTGATTTGCTTAGCGAAATGTTTGAAGGTTGGTTGATGCTTTAAATCTTCATTTTTGATGCCGGTAAGGTTTTCAATCACCGGGAGGAGATCTTTTTCGGGGTTAATCAGGAACGAGTAGGTTTTGGTAATTTTGCCATGTTTAATAAGCGCACATCCAAATTGGATTATCCGGTCGTTATCTTTTCTCTTGGTACCGGTAGTTTCGAGGTCCACTACGGCAAAAGTTTTATTATCAAACATATACTACCTAATCTACTGAAATTATTTGGTTCGCGGCAAGTGCAATTAAATATTTTGCAACTACCTTTTGGTCACTGAATTCATTCAGGGCCATTTCATACAGGCGCAGTTGTCCCTGATACTTAGAGACCAGCTGTTTAAGTCCTTCGACCTCATTTTTTGGGTCGATGTGGTCGGTTTTGTAATCAAATAAAATTATACCTTTTTCTGACTTGAAATATCCATCAATTGTCCCATGAATCAAAATTTTACTTGATTGATCGGCGAAATTATCAAAAAGCTCAGTTGCGGGTACAAGTGTTGAGAACGAGACTTCCCGCTCTAGCGTGGTTGCGTGTGCAGTAATTGACTGGCCAAAGTCTGATAACAAGAAATTCGTAATATTTGGTAAATTTACTTTTTCAGCTAGTCTTTGGTCAATAATTTGGTCTGCTACTAATCCACTAATCTCAGCCGTTAACTGGTCTAAGCTAGGTGTTTGGGTGAAGTCGTGTCTTTGCAAAATCAAATGAGTGGCCGTCCCGATGTCGGCGGCGGAATAATGAATTTCCTTTTCGAAATCTGGTCGGGCCTCGATTGGTTGCAAGTAACGGTTGGTTGCCTTAATCAGTTCCGTGTTTTCGAGTTCCTTTAGGTTTGGATCACTGAAACGATGTTTGATTTCAGAAACGGCTTGGTAAGCAGTCGTGGTCGTGGAATCCTGGTACTGATACTTAAACGTGAATAGTTGCTTCAAGTCTGCTTGGTTGCTGACAATCTCATCTCCTGCATCGATAAAGTTACCTAGACGGACTTTTGTGCCATTACCTTTGTCTTGGTTCAACTCGGCCAAGTCATCGTCTTGGTAAAGCACATATAAAGGTTTGATATGGTCATGAGCTTGAATCTGGTCACTTTTGGTTAATTCGCTAGGATGTTTGACGATACTTTGACTCTTTTGTTGGGCCAAGATTGGGCCGATTAATTCTAAGAAGTTCTTGGCAGAAGT
The DNA here is from genome assembly GCA_946409675.1 of uncultured Lactobacillus sp. Taxonomy (GTDB): domain Bacteria; phylum Bacillota; class Bacilli; order Lactobacillales; family Lactobacillaceae; genus Amylolactobacillus. The sequence continues at coordinate 4,436 of CAMJXI010000084.1, forward strand.
CTTCACGGGTAATGGTAGTTCGTTTCCATCGATGTTTTCGAGCCACTTAGCAAAAGTCTTATCTAAGTCTTTGACAGCACAAACAACGATTAGTTTTTGTTTAGCACGGGTGAAGGCAACATATAACAGACGAGCCTCTTCTTCAATGGCGGCCTTCTTCGAGTCGACTGTCAGTGCGACTTTCATTAACGTGTTAACGCGCGTGTAATCGTACGCGTTAGCAAGCCCAATACCATAGTGGGAGTTAATAATATAGTTGCGTTCGAAATCCCTAGTATTGAATTTCTTGCCTAAGCCCACCACAAAGACAACCGGGAATTCGAGTCCCTTACTACCATGCATGGTCATTAATGTCACCGCGTTTTGGGTAGCATCGGCAAGCAGTGGTTGCGCGAGGTCTTTCTTGCTCTTTTGTAAACGAGTGATAAAGGAAATAAAGTCATAGAGGTCCTTAAAGCCAGATTCTTCGTAGGCTGCAGCACGTTCATAGAGTGATTGTAAATTCAAACGGCGTTGGCGTCCATTCAACATCCCAGTCACAATTTCGAGTAGTCTGGTCGATTCAAAAATGTGCCAGATTAATTCTGAAATGCGGTGCAAGTTGGCGTAACTTCTAAAGTTGCTTAAATCGGCCAAAAAACCGGCGATTTTTTGTTCCAATTTAGGTTCACCTTGATAGTCACCTAGGCGAGAGAAAAAGCCTTGAGCAGTCGCATGTGAGTGAATCTTGATTTCTGCTAGTTCAACCTCACCGATGTACTCCTTTGATGAGGTTGAACTAGAT
>CAMJXI010000085.1 GCA_946409675.1 uncultured Lactobacillus sp.
ACCACCGAGATCTACACTCTTTCCCTACACGACGCTCTTCCGATCTCATAAGCTGAAAGAGAATAGAAGAAGTCATAGCCCCATGATTTATAGGTGTTTTCCCGATTCCAGAATGATCCTGTACCACCATGAAGGACAGCAGTCGTGTAGCCTTGTTGTCCTAAGATTGCAGGAGCTGCTTCAAAAGTATTTGAGGTCCCATAGCCAGACATTGCAGAGCCTGATGGGAGCCCGAAGAGCGAGTTTTCCATCATCATTTCTGCGTCACTAGTCTTACCTTGGCCGACTTGGTTATAGAAGTTATCAAAACTAAGCGTGTTTTGGTCAGCGATTAACTTGTTCAAGTTAGGCGTGACCTCTACCCCGTTGGATTTATAATTTAACAAAAATTGTTGGAAACTCTCCAGGTGAATTACGAAGACGTTCTTGCCTTTCAAGACACCGTGGTAACTCGCGTTAGTGGCTGCCTTGTTTTTGGCCAAGAAATCCTGGACTGTTTTAAGGTCACTTGCGTTAGCTTTAGCCATGACCGCACTAGTCTGCGCGGTTTTGACCGCATCATACACCGCAAACGTGTCGATCCCCAGATACTTAACAATGTAGTTATTATCGAAGGTTCTAGTCAAGAGTCCGGAACGGTCTTTTTGGGCCATGGTCAAGTTGAGTCCGATTAAGAGACTAGCAATTGCCATCACAATCAAACTGATTCTAAACTTAATGACGCGCACATCGATTTTAATGACTTTAAAACCGACTAATCCAATTAACAGGAGCACATCGGTAAATGCTAGGAAGTCACTTGGCAAAAGAATCCCAAAAATGGCGTTCCCTAAGTTATCAGAAGCTGAACCAGACGACTTGATAATCGACATGGAAAGAAAGTCTGAGAACTCTCGATAATAAAGGATGTTGGCAAAGAGCCAAAAAGTCAGCACTAAATCGATGACAATCGTGATCCAATAGGACTTCCGCCCTTTGAAAAAGAGGCCAATCCCTAAAAGAAGCATCCCTGTCGGAATCGGGTTGAAGAGCAGCAAGAAATGTTGCATCGAGCCTTCAACGCCCAGATTGAATTTTGTTAAATAAACTATGTATGTCTTCAGCCAAAACAACACAACAACTAAGGTATAAAAGCCAAGCTTAGTTTTGAATAACCAATTGATTACTCGTTTCGTGGTTTCGGCTAATTTGGCTAGAGAACCGCTCATGAAGTCTCTCCTTTGAGATAGAAATTAGTTAAAATGATACAGTATCTCCACAAAATATGAACAAAAAATGACTATTTTTGCGAAAATTTAACTATGTTCCTTATTAATAATAGATTTTTTAGGTTTTTTGGCTAAGGCAATTAAACCACAAAACATGCCAAAATAATACGTAATGAAGCGCCAGACAAACATGGAAATTACCAGGATGCTGGGGCTCGAAATAAATGTCGAGAAAAGCATTTGGAAACTATATTCGGCTCCGCCAGTTCCCCCCGGAATTGGAATCACCGCTATGATCATACTTATCATAATATTTAATGCGATTAATTCAAAATAGTTAGCTTGTACGCCGAAAGTCAGTAGCACAAAATACGGAATTGAATAGTAGAACAACATCTGGAAAAAGGTCAAAACACTTGCCTGCACAAGCTTCTTCTTCTGTTTCTTGAGGCGTTGTCCCTCATGATAGAAGTTTTCCACCTTTTCAACGGTGTTGTCACGCCATCGTGCAATTTTTGGTGACTTTGAATGCTTGGACATGAACTTAAAGATGCGTTCGATAATCTTTAAGGTCCATTCGCGCTTAAACATCATCATCAATAAGAAGATGATGGTTAGGATATGCATCGTAAAACCGACAAAAATCACGATGGCAAGCCCGCCAAAGGTTGTGGCAACAGTCTTGAAGCCAATCAAAAAAGTACCAATGTAATAGAATAAAACGACGAGCTGGAAGATGATAAGTTTCATCAAAAGAATTGAGGTCGCACGTCCCCCTTCAACGCCCATCTGAACAAGTGCCATCAATTGGGCAGGTTGTCCGCCTGATGACATCGGTGTAATCGCGTTAAAGAGTGATTGAATCAAGGGCACACGAACAAAGCCATAATTATCTAGCTCAGATTGCCCGTTCTTTTCCTCTAGGATTTTGAGCGTCATGGCCTCACAAAGATATGCGAGAATCATGAACCCAAAGCCGAGAAGCAAATACTGCGGGTGAAAATCTTGAATCGTCTCGATTAAGGACTCTAATGGGATGTCTTTTGCTTGTGACCAAAAAACGAAGCCACTCAAACAAATCATTAAGGCCATAATCAAGTAATTTTTCTTGGTCATTACGGTTTAATTTGTCCCTTTTCTAGTCCAATTTTGTATTGTTCCTCGTAAAATTGTTGCCAAATCTTCGTCAAGTTGGCCTCGGAATATTTCTCGGAAACTTCGTTTGAGAGTTTTTTGTACTTCGTTAAAATCTCTGGATGAGCCATTACATCAGTAATAACATCCTGCATCCCTTTACGATCCTCACCACAGAGATAGTAACCGTCAAGAATTGCACGGTACAACTCCAAATCACGCACCAAAACGGGCGCTCCACAACTAAATGCCTCAAGCATCGACATTGGAAAGAGCTCGTCAAAAGACGGTAAGAGGAAGAGGTCACAGATATTACAATAGTCCACTAGCTTCTCACGTTCAATGATGCCAGTAAAAATCAGGTTCTTCGGTGGATTCTCCACGAGTGCCTTGTAGTGATCATAGCCGTCGGTAATCTTACCAAATGAAAAACCACCGGCCCAGATAAATTGAATCTCTGGGTTTTGTTCGGCTAATTTAGCGAAGTCGTCGACACCCTTACGTTGTTGGACCTGACCATCACCAAAAATCACAAATTTATCCGCTGGAATATTTAACTCCGCACGAATTTTTGCTTTTTCAGCAGCAGATTTCTCGTAGAAGACATCCTTACTGACGAAGTTTGGGATGTACTTAATCTTTTCACGCTTTATTCCGTGGTTAACAAGCTTATCGATGAAGATTGGGTTCACGACCACAATCTGGTCCATCCGGTTATAAAACGAAATAACGTACTTATAAAAGATGCTCATCATAAATTTAGGAAGCTTGATACTCCCAACGAGTGTTTCTGGCAAAAAATGGACGTAACCAATAATCCGCCCCCGCTTTTTGGAAAAACTGTTCAAATAAAAGGTCGGATTGATGGTATGGTAATGCGTTAAATCAACTTTTCTGCTGTCGTTGATGCTCACATCGAATTCGTCAGCTAAATGGGTTTTCAGTAATCTAATCAGTTCTTGATATGCACTACCAACGCCTTGACCCTTCACAGAATCCGCTTGCGAGTACATATTAATTTTGATCATTTAAATATTCTCCGTCCTTTGTGGTTAATTCGTCGAAGTTTGCAATCACTTTTTCGTAGTTGGCCAGCATGGTTGAGGCGAATTTGTCAGATGAAAAATCATTTAATTTTTTATCTAATTTTGCTTGGTTAATTTTGCCGGCATGATTTCTCAGATATGACAAAATCTCGTCGAGCATTTGTTCTTTAGTAGTAAAAGTTTGACCAAATTCAGGGTCATCTAAGAGCATCTCAGTATAATCGGTGCTGAAAACGACACTAGGAGTGCCTGCTGCCATCGCTTCGACATAGGTCAGCCCTTGGGTTTCCGTATCACTGGCCGAGATAAATAAATCAGCCATGCGATAATAGTTCCCCACATCAGTATGCTCAACTGCTCCTGCAAAAATCACGTAGTCTTCAAGCGTCAAGCGGTTAACTTGGTCTTCCAACATATCGACGTCTGGTCCGTCCCCTGCAATCACAAACTTCACGTTGGGAAATTCTTCGACAATCTTAGGCAAGACGTCCAAAATATGGTCGATCTTCTTTTCGGCGGCAATCCGACTCAAAGTTAAGATGACTGGAATATCGGGTGACAAGTTTAGTTCTGCACGCACGTCTCGTCTAGGGTTCTCATTAATCCGTGCCAAATCGACCCCGGTTGGGATGACTTCGATTGGTGTTTTGATGCCGTAAGAAAGCAAAACATTCTCGGTTTTAACACTAGGTGTGACTACGCCATCCATCCCATGAATAAACGCACTTGAGAATTGCTTAACGTGGACAGGCTTCAACAGCTTGCCGTTTAAAACATAGTGTAGGTAATCTTCATACATCGTGTGGTAAGTGTGCACACAAGGCACCTTAAGGGCATGTGCGACGTATTTACCAATCCACCCCATCGAGAATTCCGTTTGGGTGTGAATGATATCGATATCTAATTTTTTGGCTACTTGCGTTGCATGAAAAATTCCGCGAATAGCAATGCGTCTATCGGCAAAACTCACGAAAGGAACGCTTGAGAAGCGAAAGACATTTGGTTCGATGGCATCTTTAGCCACATGAGGATCAGTTGTTGTAAAAATAAAAACAGAATGACCTTGTCGTTCAAGCCCATTTTTTAATGTCTGAATTGATGTTGCAACCCCACTCACTTGGGGAAAATATGTATCAGTAAATATACCTATATTCAAGGGTCTTACCTCCATCATCCAATTATAGAGATAATGGAAAAAACATGCAATTAAGTGACAATATTGTTAGTAAAAATAAATATATTTGTGGATAGAAATACACAAAAAAACCAACCACGGTCGGATGGTTGGTTTCTCTATTTTTTTGTTGAGAAAAAATATTAAGTTCTAGAATTAACGAGATTTATACAAATCTACGATTTCACCAGCTAAATCACGGAAAGTGATGGCATTCATAATATGATCTTGTGCATGCACCATCAAGAGGCTCACTTCAGTATGTTCACCTGAAGCTTCTTTAGTTAACATTCCTGTTTGAGCGTTGTGAGCATCAATCAAAAATGTATCTGATTGTTTCAAGTGATCAGCTGCTGCTTCAAAATCACCCTTTTTAGCAGCATTGATAGCAGCAAAGGCTTCGCCCTTGGCACTACCGCCTGCAATAATTAGGCTCATGATCACTTGTTCATTATTCATTTCTTCAGTCACTACTTGATACCACTTTCTATTTTTCGTCGATAAGTGTTAGAGCACGTTTAAGTACGCCTTCACCGTTCATTAATCCGTAATCACGCATATTGATAACTTCAACTGGGAAGTCAACACTTGCTTTGAATTGATCAAGCATATAACTTACT
>CAMJXI010000086.1 GCA_946409675.1 uncultured Lactobacillus sp.
ACGATTTATCCAAAACGCGTGCGTCACATCTCTGAACTCAAAAAAATGGGGGCAGATATTCGCGTGGAAGATGATATCATCTTGATTCACCCAACGGCCCATTTGAAGGGTGCAACTGTGGTGGCAGATGAGATTCGGGCAGGTGCTGCGTTGATGATTGCTGGGCTCATGGCAGATGGTGAAACGACTATCGAGAGTGCGGACAATATTTTGCGGGGCTATGACCGCGTGGAAATGAAGCTCAGAAACTTAGGAGCAGATGTTACGATTGTGGATGAATAATCCAGGGCATCTTGCAATCTAAGTTAAAATTTGTTAAAATGATTCAGTCATATTATAATCTCTAGTTCGGCAGACGAAGTAGGGCACAAGGAGAAAAAATAATGAAACCAAATATTCACCCAGATTATCACGAAGTAGTCTTCATGGACTCATCAACAGGCTTTAAGTTTGTTTCAGGTTCAACTAAGACTTCAAACGAAACAGTAGAATTTGAAGGCGCAACTTACCCATTGATCCGTGTTGAAATCTCATCAGATTCACACCCATTCTATACTGGTAAACAAAAATTTGCTCAAGCAGATGGCCGTATCGACCGTTTCAACAAAAAATATGGTGTCAAGACACCAGAAGCAAAATAATCATTCGATTATCAACAAGATCACTCGTCAGAGTGGTCTTTTTTTGTTGGCCTGATTGAACTGTTAAGTATTACTTAACAGTTGGAAAAATTTCGTGGGGGATTTGCGTAATTAATAATTAGGGGAATGAAAAAAGATTGGTTAGCAACTTTAAGTTGCAGACCAATCAAGTTCAAGCGTGGCAAGGGTTGATGGAGCTTAAAAATAGATAAAAAAAGAGCCGGAAGCATCCGACTCTTCAAGTGTACACCTAAGTAGTACACCCCAATTGCATACACAAATGATAACATGAAAAAACTCCTTCTACAACTAATTTGAGATATAGAATCTAATTTGGTTGATTTTTTTTTGAGAATCCATTCCATTTAATAAGCCAAATGTAGACTTTGGTACTTTGAAATATAACGCTTCTTTTGCACATTCAAATTTAGAAACATACTCAAGAAGAGTTTGTTTTTCATACCCTTGCCACTTTAGTAAATACATAAGTAAAATAAAATAATCTATAATTGTATCAAAAGTTATATTCGAAATCATTGTTTTGTCCGAAAGAAAACATTTTAGTGATGTCGCGATACCATCCGAATTGAAGTTTGCATCAAAGATGGCACTGTCATGCATTGTTGCATTTCTAAGACCGGTTAACGTAAAAACTATTCTCTCAAGCATTCGACCATCATGATTATACTGACTATCAGATAAATTATTAGCGTCTGCAACTGTTAATCGATAATCCAAATTTAAACTACTGATAAAGTGACCAAACTGTCCAAATGAAATTACTTCAAAAAATGCCCATAATGGAATTGGCTTATTGTTGTGGACATAATGGCTTAATGCATCACTTTTGCCGTAATTATAGCCAATTGTCTCATCAATGACTGTTCTTAGTTTTAACCTATCTTTGAGATGATCTTTGTATTTTTTTTCTCTTTCAAACTTGAACTGTTTTTATCGTGATCTAAATAATCAGTGAGCATATCTTGATAAATGTCTTCAATATATGGGGAATGGTCATTAACTAGAGATTCAATAGTTCTATTCTTCATTCCAGATTCGGCCATAATTAAAAGAGGGTAAAAGATAACCTTAAGTTGAAAGTCGAAGGCATGAATCGCTTCAATCTCTGAGAATTTCGTAAGTGGTTGTAAATTATTTTTAAATTTAATATATCTATATCTTTTATATCCGTGATAATAGCCCATATTTAATAAAGCAATTTTATTTGGAGAACCAGATATGATAATTTGATGGTCATTTCGGATGTGCCTCATTAATCCATTGCTTGATTTTCCCTTTTCCATTGAATACTCCTTTCTAATATAGAATCATTGTAACACAAAAGCGAACTTGTGTTCGTATGATAATTTATTTTAAGCTTCATTTTTTGACCAAGATTAGGAGTCCGGTTTTTCCCAATTTTTTTGTAAGGAACGAAAAAAAGATTGGTTAGCAACTTTAAGTTGCAGACCAATCAGGCTCAAGTGTGGCAAGGGATTATGTAAATCAATAAGAAAGAACGTACTCGTTGACGTACGTTTCGGGAGATGATAGGATGGCTGTAACAATCAGGATTAATTGGAGGCAACTCATGACTAAAATTTATACACCAACTCAGGCTCGGCAAAATCTCTATCAAATTTTGAAAAATGTGAACTCGGACCGCAAACCGGTCCTTATTTCGCCAACGAAAAAAGGAGATAAAGGTGCGGTAGTTATTGGCGAGGAAGACTGGGAAGCAATCCAAGAAACACTCTTCTTAGTAAATTCTGGAGTTGCGCAAAAGGTAAAAGACCGTGAAAATGACCCTGTAGAAGATTTTGACGAAATGTGGGATTCGTTATGACTTACCAAATCAAAATCGTTTCTGGGGCAAAGAAGGACCTTAAGAAACTAAAGAACACAAAGCTTGAGAAGAGTTTTTTGGAAGTGATTGAAACTCTAAGAGCGGATCCGTTTTCGAGCACACAGTCTTTTGAAAAGTTGGTGCCACCAATCAAGGGGTACTACTCTCGACGTCTAGATATCCAAAATTACATTGTGTACAAAGTAGATAAGAAACTGCAGGTAGTGACAATCTATTCAGCGTGGAGTCACTACGAGTTCTAATCTTCTATTTTCGTGCTACAAAAAAATCGTGGGCGTAGTATACTTAACGGTAATGAGAGCTATTTTTGGGTATCGCAAGATATTTTTAAAATAGTGGTACTAACTAAAAAATATTTGTGGGAATTATCCATGAAAAAAGAGCGTAATGGTTTAAAAGTGCTCCACAAAATTGGTAAGTCTTGGGTTGCTGTAGCAGCTGCTGGACTTATCGGATTGAGCGTTGTTGCTCCTGCAGTCGGCGGTCTCACACAAGACACTGTCCGTGCTGCAACTGTCACTGACGACAGCGCAAAATCTGAACTTTCCACAATTAATAGTGCATACGTTGACTATGCCCAACAAATTACTAAAACAAACAATCTTAAAACAACCATCGTGCAAGACCAAAAGGCAGTGAATACCTTAACAAGTCAATTGGATGCCGCAAAGAATCCTGTTGCAAAGCCTGGCAAACCAACCGGTTATGCTGACAAAAACTACCAATCTTATTTTGGTGATTTAACAATTTCTGCAACGGTCAGCACCTACGCTACTTATCAACCAACCTACAAAGCTGATATGACAGCAGTTCGTAAGGCTTTTGCTTACTATGTTGTTAAAATTCGTCAAGCAAACGGTTTGAGCAACACTAACATGACCACCACTAATCCAACTTCCGACGAGGTTGCCCAAGAATCTGTTAACTTGAACGGTGCAGGGGAGATGACCCATCACATCAAAGAAATCGGTAACTATGCCGAAAACTTGATGAAGTTCCCAGCGGTTCACTCTGATTTAGAAGCTGGCTATGTTCTTGCAATGACTTGGTTGTCAGATACAAGTAACGCAACTAAGCTTGGTACAGCAGGACACTATGGTCACCGTGCTAACATTCTTTACACTTCTGATACTGGAATCGGTCTTGCCAAAAACAGCTATGGTCTAGTTTCAATGGTTGATACATCTTACATTTCAAACGACTTGTATCCAGCATACGATGCAATGATGAACGCAACTGCTAAAGACTCGAGCACCAATGCTCTTGGCGTGAAATTTATTTATTCTAAGACGCAAGCAACAACCGGCACAGTTAACAAAGAACAAGTCGAACTTTTGACTAGTCAATTGGCTGATGCACAAGCTAAGTTAGATGCAGACAATGCTGCAATCACAGCAAGCCGGATGGCTTACTACAACGATGCGAAAGCAATTGCCGGAGCTCAAGCAAATCTCGCTTCACTTTTAGGAGCAAATTATTCTTACGAAGGTTATCATGTTGGTGACATCATTAACCTTGTAAATAGCGAAGTTGTCGCACCTAAGGGTGGCACAATTGCTATCGTGCCAAATTACCAAGTAGTTGATGGTAAATCAGCAATCAAAACAACGCCACTACTTCCAATGCATGCCGTTGGGACAATCAACTATATCCCTGGTTACGGCGTTCTTTTGAAGAACGGGCAAGGCAAAGTTCCTGCAAAGAAACAATATTTGAAACACGGATCTAACTGGAAGATTGTTGCTCAAAAGACAATCAACGGAGATATCTACTATGGTTTGGGTAACGATAACCAATGGATTCAAGGCAAGTACTTGTTAATCAAGGATGCACCTACTACACCTACAAAACCAACCACTCCAACTAACCCAGATGTGACTGCAAAATCAATTATCAAAGTTGTTTACAGTGGCAAGGGTAAAGTTGCTCTTTGGAATGGTGATCACACTCAATCTGGTAAATATGTAGCTAACAACGCAAGCTTCAAGGTATTTGCTACCAAGACAATGAGTGGTAAGACTTTCTATCGTTTGGGTAATGATACGCAATGGATTGATTCACAATATGCAAAACTAGTTAAATAATTCAACGAGAAATCAAAAATGGCCTGCAACCTGAAGTTGCGGACCATTTTTTTGCGCTATTTGTGTAGTTTATATTTTCAGTGTATACTTCGTAGCTCTACCGGCACCGATTCGTTGAATCTGAGTATCTGATTGCAATGTAATAAGTGCACGTTTAATTGAAATCTCGCTATAACTTGGAATAAGACTGACTAACTCGGATTTGGAAAGAGGCCGTAACTCGGATTGTAGGCCATTAAGAATCAAGGCTGTCGCGGATTTTTCTTTGCTCTGTTGTTTTAGACTAAGACGATTTTCCAAATCACGATAGGCTTCCAAAATAATACTCAAAAAATAATTCAAAAATGATTCATAGGAGTTGTCATTTTCTAACCAGTTAATTGAATTTTGGAAAAGAGTAGCATAATAATTATCCTTTGTCCGTTCAATCAGTCTTTCTAAACTGATGTATTTACCAACATGGTTCTGTTGCAAAGTTTTAAATAAAGAATAAAATCCCTTACGGTATCTATAATTTAAGCTGGGATTCCCAATAATACCTTGATTTCAGTACAGACCGAAAACCCG
>CAMJXI010000087.1 GCA_946409675.1 uncultured Lactobacillus sp.
CCACCGAGATCTACACTCTTTCCCTACACGACGCTCTTCCGATCTCAAGATATTTAATGTCGGCTTATCGGCGGCGGGACTGACCGTTTCCGTTTATGCCGCGGGCGTAATGATTGGCGCACCGATTTTTACAGTCTTAACGAGTCGAATACCGCGGAAAGTTTTATTACTTTCGATTATGCTGACTTTTATTGCCGGTAATCTAATTACGGCAATTGCCCCAACTTTTATAATCCTACTCGCAGGACGTGTTGTTGCAGCCTTCGCCCACGGCTTATTTATGTCAGTAGCCACTGTGATTGCAGCTAACGCGGTCGATGCTAGTCGTCGCGCCTCAGCAATTGCTACAATGTTTACCGGTTTGACTGTTGCGACAGTTACGGGAGTTCCGCTCGGAACTTTTATCGGTCAACATGCCAGTTGGAGAATTTCGTTTATTGTCATCGCTCTAATTGGCCTGGTCGGGTTAGTAGCCAACGCGTTTCTGGTTCCTAAAGAATTACCAATGCCTGCGAAGATGCTTCCTGGGAGTCTTAAACGGACTATCAAAGCTCCAGTCGTGTTGCTGTCGCTAGCGGTAACTGCGATTGGATATGGTGCTAGTTTTCCAGTTTACTCATACTTAACAACTATTATTGCTGATCAAGGCTGGAGTGATTCATCCAGTGTCATTATCTTAATCATTTATGGGTTGGCTGTTGCAGTAGGGAATACCCTAGGTGGTAAGTTTGCAAACAAAAGTCCATTAAAAGCTTTGATGATGATGTTTGGAGCTATGATTCCAATGATGTTGTTAATGCTTGTGGGGCTCCAATCGCAAATCTTTGGGTTGATTTTGATTGTGGTCTTGGGACTCTTAGCGTTTATGAACGTTCCTGGGCTGCAACTCTTCACGATGCAAGCTGCTGAGAAATATACCCCAGGAGACGTGCAAATGGCTTCTGCTTTCAACATCTCTGCATTTAATCTGGGTATTATGATTGGCTCCTATGTTGGCGGTATTGTCGCAGACGGATATGGACTATATCTCACTCCAATTGCTGGAGTTGTGATGGCGGTAATTGCACTCGCACTAACTTGGGTGCTAACGCGTCTGCACAATAACTAAGACAAAAATAAGAAATAAAGAAAAGTAAGGAAAAAGAAACCAAACAAAGCAAAAAAATGAGCCTCCACCATCACTAGGTTGTGATAATGGGGCTCAATTTTTTTAGTTATTATTCTAACTTATCTGCTTGTTTATCCAGTTTTTTCTTTTGGTAATAATATACTGGGAAACCGAGCAATGTGATGATAATACCTGTCATCGAGAGGGCAAATTGTTGAATCAAAGTTGAACCAACAATGAAGAGTCCCCCAACGATTGAGATAATTGGAATGACCGGGTAGAAGAGAACTTTATAAGGTCGTTCCAAATCCGGTTCTTTTTTCCGGAGGAATAAAACGGCAATCGAGATTAACGTGCTAAATCCCCACATGACGAAGACCAACATATCCGTCAACAGATTAAACGTTCCGAGGAACATCATGAAGATGGCGATTGCCAAAATAATTAATGATGAAATTACTGGTACACCAGTAGATTTGTTGAGGCGTGCAATATGCTCTGAGAAAGGTAAATGCTTATCGCGGGCAAGCGTGAAGGGAACTCTCATCCCGGTCATCACGTACCCATTAATCGCGCCATAGACCGAGATTAAAATACCGATTGTAATGATTTTGCCGCCGATTGCCCCAAACAACCTAATTGAGCTTTCAAAAGCCGCATTGTCATTTCCTTGAATTTGGCTCAAAGGTAATGAAGTTAGGAAAGTATAGTTAACTAAAACGTAGATGACTGTGATAATTCCTAGTCCCAAAATAATGGCTTTTGGAAGCGTCTTACTGGGATTCTTAACCTCACCAGCCATGTTAGTCACGTTGATCCAGCCGTCATAAGCAAACATCGCTGATAGTAATGCTGCGCTTAATCCTGTGGTCACAGTCGTGTTAGGACCAGAGGTTAGGGGCCAGAAACTGACGTTTAATTTATTCGTGCTAAAAATACCAAAGATGATAATTAGAACAATTGGGATAATTTTGATAATGGAAATTACTGTTTGCATATGGCTACTAAATTTCGTGCCCACGAAGTTCAAAAGTGTGACAAAAATCGCGAGAATTACAGCAATAGCTGTCACCCAGGTAGCCGGTAGGCTAAAGAGAATGGTAAACTGAGTAGCAAAGATTATTGAGAGCGCCGCGATATTTGCGGGGAAATAAATCGACATTTGCGCCCAACCAAACAAGAAACCAAGTGCAGGGCCATAGGCGTATTCGATATACTTAATCGGACCACCGGTAACCGGTAGTGCTGTCGCTAGTTCTGAAACTGTTAACCCACTAGCGATTGAAATAATACCCGCGATAACCCAAACCGCGAGGGTTAAACTCGTTGATCCGGTTTGCGCGGTAATGATTGATACCTTGAAGAAAACTCCGGCTCCAATAACTGTTCCGACAACGGTCATTAAAGCCGGTAAAAATCCTATTTCTCTTTTTAACTTCTTATCCAAATTATTCACCATTTTTCTACATACCTGCTATTATACAAAAAAATTTTATTTCATGGTACAAGTTTGTTTTTTTAGTTAAAATATAAGTAGGAGGCTCAAGACGTGCAAAAAAGATTTCAGCACCGGTTTACATTGCCGGCTATCATTACTTTACTTGTCTTAGCAATTTTAGGAAGCATCTTTGGTTTCTACCAAATGACGCAGACCACCACTTATCCGGAAAATAATTCTGCCAAGGTCATGGGTGTCCTGATTGACCAAAATCGCGGTTATGTCGATTTTGATTCCTTAAGTCAGGCCGACGTCGACTTTGTTTATTTACGGAGCACCCAAGGTAAAAGTTATTTCGATGACCGCTACCTCGAGAATCGGGACCGTATCCAAGGTACAACCATGGATTACGGCACCGTCCAATATTTCAGTGATCAATCAACTGCCTTAGAACAATTCAATTATTTTGAAGATAAAGTAGGCACCAAGACGGGACGTTTGCCTGTTTTGATTGTGCCCGCAGTTGAGACTAGGAGTGCTTCTTACCTGAAGTCGCTCAATCAATTTGCTGAGATGCTGATTGCTAAGGGAGAACAAATCGTGCTTTCTGGGATCAAACTAGCTGATCGAAGCTACTTTACCAACCAGAATATTTACTACATGACTGCGAAAGCACAGCTTAAGCCTACTGATAAGAATTATTTATTTTGGCGTTACACCACCGATGGTCGTGTCGGACACATGGACGGAATGGATGATTTAACCATGTATGCCTTCGTAGGAAGCCAAGCTTCTTATGACCGCTTTTTAGGAAAGGAATAAATATGTTAAAACTTGGAATTATCGGAACAAATGCTATTTCAGAACAATTCGTAGGGGCAGGACAGATTGCCGAAACCTTTAACGTAACAGCAATCTACTCAAGAACCGAAGAAAAAGCGGAACAATTCGCTAAAAAGACCGATGTAGCTGGAGCAAAATACTTTACCGACACAGATGCCTTCTTCAATTCAGATGTTTTTGATGTCGTATATATTGCCTCACCAAACAGTTTTCATTTTAGACATGCGTTACAAGCTATCGAAGCCAAAAAAGACGTAATCGTTGAGAAACCGGCCTTTTCAAACCCTAACGAATTTAGCCAGATCGAAGCGGCGTTACAAGAAAACCCTGAAGTAATGTTTTTCGAAGCAGCTCGTCACATCTACGATCCTAACTTTAAAGTGGTCGAAGACCAGATGGCCAAGCTTGATAAGATTGAGGGCGCTACAATTAGCTACATGAAATATTCGAGTCGTTATGACAACGTGCTGGCAGGAGAACGTCCAAACGTCTTCACACTTGATTTCTCAGGTGGTGCGTTACAAGACCTAGGTGTTTACACCGTCTATGTCGCCTTGAAATTATTCGGCGTACCCGAAAAAGTGCATTATTTTGCCCAAAAGGTCAGCACCGGTGTTGATGGCAGAGGGACTGCAGTCTTAGAATATCCTGATTTCAACGTAAACCTGATTTTCGGTAAGATTGCTCAATCGTATATTCCTTCTGAAATTTACGGTGGCCATGACACAATTTGGATCGATAATATCGGCCAAATGGACGAAGTTCGTTATTACCCAGATTACAAGACAGACAATTATGAAGATTTGAGTGTTGACCATCCAGAGAATCCGTTAGTAGATGAATCTATTTTCTTTGAAAAAATGATTACTGACCAAGACTTTGATACAATGCAAGAACAACTAGTATTAGCACACAACGTGAACCAAGTAGTATATGCATTGCGCCAAGATGCAGGAATCGTTTTTGCTGCAGACGGGAGATAGGAATGGATTTTTATCCTGAATTTAAAGCACTATTAAAGAAACAAGAGATTCACGAACCAACCGCTATTCAAAAGGCGACTAAACAGCCGTTACTTGATGGTGAAAATATTGTCGGGCTCGCTAAAACCGGAACTGGTAAGACACTTGCGTTTGCGCTACCTATGCTGTTACAAGCAGAAGTGGGAAAACCCAACTGTGTTGTGATTTTTGAACCAACGACTGAGTTGGCTATCCAAGTGAGGGATGCAATTCTACCTTTTACTAAGCAACTCGGTTTAACAACCATTGCCTTAGTTGGTGCCGGTAACCGTCAGCGCCAACTTGAAGTCTTGAAGAAAAAACATCCGGAAGTGATGATTGCCACTCCCGGTCGTTTCTTTGACCTAATGTCGGATAACAAAATTCACGCCAACCAAATCAAACACTTAGTGATTGATGAAGCAGATGACATCTTAGAAGCAACCAAACTCGAACTATTGGCCTCTCTTGGACAAAACATCAACGAAGAGGGTCAAATAGCGCTTTTTGGTGCGACCGAATCCCAAGTTACAAAGGATGCCGACGAGATTTTCGACGAGGAATTTACCAAGATTGACGTGCGTAACATCGACGAAAGTCGGGTAGAACACCTCTTTCTCCAAGTTGATAACCGCCACAAAACTGACGTTTTAACTCGTCTTTCTCGAGCTAACAAGTTTGCCGGAATCGTCTTCTTCAACTCAATCAAGAGCTTGGAACATTTTTCTGGTGTCTTGAGTCATACCAACATCTCATTTACTGTTC
>CAMJXI010000088.1 GCA_946409675.1 uncultured Lactobacillus sp.
CGATCTACCCTCTTTCACTACACGACGCTCTTCCGATCTTATCCGGCCAATGATCTGGTTGATTTTGTTTACTAGTGCCTTGCAGGTCTTATTTACTGCTGGCGGCACAACCTACTTCCATTGGTGGATTATCACTATCTCAAGTTTCGGTTTGGTAAACGGGATGTTTATCTTCTTACGTTTCGTGATGATTATCTTGATTTCAACAGTGTTGACGTTAACGACGCCACCACTCTCAATCGCCGATGCGATGGAATCACTCTTGAAACCTTTGAAGGTCGTGCGTTTTCCGGTGACCCAGATTGCTTTGGTCATGTCGATTGCCTTACGTTTCGTGCCCACTTTGATGGATGAGACCACCAAAATCATGAATGCCCAACGTGCGCGTGGGGTGGACTTTGGGGCAGGTAATATTTTTAAACAAATGAAATCGATTATTCCACTGCTCATTCCATTATTCGTGAACAGTTTGAAGATTGCTTTTGACCTCTCACAAGCCATGGAATCGCGTGGTTACCAAGGTGGCGAGGGCAGAACGAAGTTTAGAATCTTGCAGTGGCATTGGATTGATATTTCGACCTTTGGTTACTTTGCAGTTTTGACGATTTTATTAGTAATATTTAGGACACATTAATGACAAGATATAAATTGACGATGGCTTATGATGGCCATCTTTTTCATGGCTTCCAAAAACAAATTAATGCGCGTTCGGTGCAGAGTGTCGTCGAAAAGGCTTTGAAGACAATGACTAAGGGCCAAGATGTTGCGGTCCACGGTTCTGGCAGAACAGACGCTGGGGTGCACGGAATCGGTCAGGTGATTCACTTTGATTACCCGGGCAATATTCCCCCGGAACGAATGGTGCGCGCCTTAAATAGCTTAATGCCGCTTGATGCCTTGTTTAAAGATGCGGAGATTGTGGATGAAGATTTTCATGTGCAATACAGTGCGAAGGCGAAGTGGTACCAGTATCGCGTGGATTGTGGTCGCTTCACCGACCCGTTCAAACGCTTTTACACGGGACACTACCCTTATCCACTAGAGGTAGAGCGTATCCAAGAAGCCTTAAAAGATATTGTTGGAGAACACGATTTTTCGAGTTTTGCGGCGAGTGGTGGCTCAATCAAGAATAAGGTCCGGACGATTTATTGGGCGAATGTAGTCGAAGATAAAGAGCATAATGAGTTGATTTTCAACTTTTGTGGCAACGGATTTTTGTACAATATGGTCCGAATTCTGGTCGCGACTAGTCTAGAAATCGGAAATGGCCGCAGACCGGTGGACGATTTTCAAAGGTTGTTTAAAATTAAAGACCGCAATAAGGCGAGAGGGACTGCACCCGCTAGTGGCTTGTATTTGATGCAAGTTTTCTATGATGAAATCCCGACGAAATTTCCGCTGAAACTGGATAATTAAAATTAAATGAATAAAAAAGCTTGCAATTTTTAAGCGTTCGTATTAATCTGTTTTTAACAACAAAACACAAGGAGGAAGTCAACATGATTAAGTTATTGTCTACTGTAAATACTTGGCAAAGCCAACAGTAGGCAGGCGCGCTAGATGCGACCTGTCGGAAGACGCAGGTCGTGTCTATGTTGGCTCTCATTAAAGTGCTCACATAGATACCCAAAATTAATTTGGATTTCTATGTGAGCGTTTTTTATTTCTTAAGAAAAAACTCTCACAGTCTGCGTGGGAGTATTTTTTTTACAGAAAATAAAAACTATCAAAAATTTTTGGAGGAATAACCATGAGTAAGAATGTGAAGAAGATTATCGGATTTCTTGTTTTGCTAGTCGTCTTATTAGGGGGCGTGTTCATTTTCCAAAGAACACAAGCAGACACGAAGCCAACTGCTAAGAAAGAAACACCAACAGTTGGGGTCTTGCAATTAATGAGTCACCCAGCACTTGATTCAATCTACAAGGGAATCAAGCAAGGACTGAAAGACGAAGGCTACACCTTAAACAAAGATGTTAAAATCGATTTCCAAAATGCCCAAGGAGATCAAAGTAACTTGAAGACAATGTCTGAAAAGTTCGTGAATGAAAAAGTGGCAGCAGCAGTTGGGATTGCAACACCAAGTGCCCAAGCATTAGCAAATGCTACCAAAGATATTCCCATCGTCTTAGGTGCGATTACTGATCCTAAGGGTGCCGGACTTGTGAAAGACAACAAAAAACCAGGTGGCAACATTACCGGTGTTTCTGACCAAGCTCCACTAGAAGCACAATTAGAATTAATCCAAAAATTCATGCCTAAGATGAAAACAATTGGGATTATCAGCACATCAAGCGATGATTCAGCCCAAGTACAAGCTAAGATGATGACCGAATTAGCAAAGAAAGCTAACTTGACCGTTAAGAACTACACTGTTAGCTCAACCAACGATATCACTCAGGTAGCTGGTCAAATGGCTAACGAAGTCGATGCAGTCTTTGTCCCAACTGACAATACTATCGCAAGTGCAATGCAAACTTTAGTAGCAGCCACAGATGCTAAGAAAATCCCAGTCTTCCCTACAGTTGATACAATGGTGAAAGATGGCGGACTTGCAACAATTGGTTTGGATCAATTCAAATTAGGCGTTGAAACTGGTAAAATGGTTGCAGCAATTCTAAAAGGCGATTCAAAACCAGCAACCACACCAATTCACTTTGAAACTAGTGGTACTCTTTATCTCAACGAAAAAGTAGCTAAAAAATTAGGAATTACAGTACCGGCAGATGTCTTAAAAGAAGCAGAGAAAAGCGGGGAAATAACTAAATGAATTTAGTCGTATCAGCAATCGGGCAAGGATTATTATTCGGTATTTTGGGAATTGCATTGTTCTTAACTTTTAGAATTTTGGATTTTCCAGATATGACGGTGGAAGGGACGTTTCCTTTCGGGGCGGCCGTAGCCGTTAGCGCAATTACGCACGGTATCAACCCGGTTGTAGCGACTTTGTTAGCAACTGGAGCCGGAATGCTCGCAGGACTGGTGACAGGACTGTTGACCACGAAAGGTAAGATTCCAGTTTTGTTAGCAGGGATTCTGGTGATGACGTGCCTCTTCTCCATCAACTTGAAGGTGATGGGACGAGCAAATTTGTCACTACTGAACTTACCCAATATTTTCAAAAGTAAATTACTCGCAAGCTTACCTCAGTATTTTGATACGGTGGTAGCTGGGATGATCGTCATTATCGTGGTGGTTGTACTGCTGATCTTGTTCTTGAATACGAGAATGGGCCAGGCGTTTATCGCAGCGGGCGACAATCCGCAAATGGCGAAGAGTTTAGGAATTAACCCAGACAACCAAAAGATTCTGGGACTGGTTATCAGTAACGGATTGGTTGGCTTGGCCGGTGGCTTGATTGCCCAATCAAATGGCTATGCCGATTTGAACATGGGGATTGGGGTCATCGTAATTGGGTTAGCCGCAATCATCATCGGTGAAGTGGCTTTTGGGGACTTGAGCTTGAGTCAAAGAATCGTGGCGGTGGTCATGGGTTCGATTATTTACCGCTTTATCATCTTGATTGTTTTGGCATTAGGAATGGACACGAACGACTTGAAATTAATCTCCGCGATAATTTTGGCGATTGTGATCATGGTACCGACTTTTGAGAAGAAATTTAAGTTAAGAAGAACGTTACGAAACGGAGTGGTGAAACATGACTAAACAACTAGTACTAGAAGATGTGAATGTGAATGTTGCAGTCGAAGAAGAGATTAAGCCACTCTTGAAGAACATCAACTTAACGATTAATAAGGGCGATTTCGTGACGATAATTGGGACAAACGGGGCTGGTAAGTCAACGCTGTTCAACTCGATTACGGGTGACCTGAACGTGAGCTCAGGGAGTGTGAAACTTGCTGACAAAGAGATTACGAAATACCATCCTGAAAAAAGAGCGCGTTACATCAGTCGGGTGTTCCAAGATCCTAAATTAGGGACGGCCCCAAGAATGACGGTAGCAGAAAACTTGGACCTAGCGAGCCACCGTGGTGAACGCCTCACGCTAGCCTCACGCAACTTAAAAAGCAAAAAGGCTAATTACAAAGAACTCGCCGAAAAAACCGGTAACGGGCTCGAATTAGCGCTAGACAAACCAACTGAACAACTTAGTGGTGGTCAACGCCAAGCACTGAGCTTGTTGATGGCAACGATGAAGTTGCCGGACTTGCTTTTGTTAGATGAACACACAGCAGCACTTGATCCAAAGACGAGTGCAGCAATCATGAAATTAACCAACGATATTATTAACCAAAAAGACTTAACGGCCTTGATGATCACACACCATTTGGAAGATGCGTTGAAGTACGGCAACAGATTAATTGTGCTGGATCATGGTGAGATTGTGGCGGACTACGCGGCTGAAGAAAAGGCGAAATTAGTGACGACTGACCTCCTGAAATATTTCGGGTAAACCGTGAAACAATGTTGACATTGGACCCCAGATGTTATAGGATATTAAAGTATTGTTTGTCCACCGATAAGCCCCGGAAACTTATTGTTATGTCAAACATGAAAACGGAGGAAAGAACATTGCGTACAACCCCATTAGCAAAACCAGGTGAAATTGAACGTAAATGGTATGTTATTGATGCTACAGGTATTTCATTAGGCCGTGTGTCAACAGCAGCTGCTACAATTTTAAGAGGTAAGAACAAACCTCAATTTACACCAAACGTTGATACAGGTGACTTTGTCATTGTGATCAACGCAGATCAACTTGTCTTAACTGGTAAAAAGGCTACAGACAAAATCTATTACCGTCACTCAGATTATCCAGGTGGTATCAAAGCTACAACAGCTGGTGAAATGTTAGCTAATAGTCCAAAGAAATTGGTTGAAAAGTCAGTTAAAGGGATGCTTCCAAAGAACTCTTTAGGTCACCAACAATTGCTTAAGTTACATGTGTACTCAGGTGCAGAACATGAAAACGCAGCACAACAACCAGTATTATTAGACATTAACAAATTAATCTAGGAGGACAAATATTCATGGCTCAACAAGTTACTTATGCAGCTACCGGCCGTCGCAAGAGCTCAGAGATCGGAAGAGCGTCGTGTAGGGAAAGAGTGTAGATCTCGGTGGTCGC
>CAMJXI010000089.1 GCA_946409675.1 uncultured Lactobacillus sp.
TCTCTAGCGCCACAACTTCTATTTGATAACGGCCTGTTCTGGGATTGTCCTCAACGACTGGCTAACTTGTTCTTGCAATTTACGAATGGTATTTTATCCGCTATGGCCCAAGTAATTCTTTTGACCATTTATCCACCCGAACGACGTGGTTCAATTATGGGTTGGTATGGTCTCTCTGTTGGTGCTGCACCAGTTCTTGCTCCAACAATGGCCGGAATTTTAGTTGATGCAAGTGGCTGGCGTCTTATTTTTTACGTGGTTATTGCCATCATGGTTCTTTCTTTTGTCGTGGCACTTTTTGTCTTCAAAGATGTTTTGGAAACGAGATCTAAGAAATTCGATACTTTCTCATTCGTCCTCAGTGGGATTGCCTATGCCGGGATTACAATCGGGATTGGGAACATTGGAACTTATCAATTTCTCTCAGTTAACGTATTAGTTCCAGTTATCGTGGGGATTGTCGGTATTGTGGCTTTTGCCCATCGTCAACTCCATCAGGATGATCCATTCCTTGATTTAACAATCTTACGTCATCGCTCATTTACGATTAGCCTAATTGGCAGTATGCTCCTCTATTTTTCAATGATGGGATCGTCGATCATTATGCCTTTACTCGTGCAATCCGTTAAGGGAATGTCGGCCACCACTTCTGGTCTGGTCACTTTACCAGGTTCGCTAGCGATGGCAATTTTGAGCCCATTTGCAGGCAAAATTTATGACCGTTTTGGAATGAAAAAACTGTTTGTTGTTGGTAGTCTGGCCTTAGTGATCAGTAATCTCAGCATGGCGTTTATCAGCCTCGATACTTCACTTGTGACGATTGCTAGTTGGAACGTTCTACGAAGTGTTGCGATTGGTTGCTTGATGATGCCATTGGTTACTTGGGGGATGAACGATTTCAAACCCGAAATGATGGCGCATGGTACTGCTCTTTTGACTTCACTGAGAACGATTGCCGGAGCAATCGGTTCTGCAATTTTTGTCAGTCTGATGACTTTTGTCAGCAAAAACTCTAGTCAACTTGCCGCAAATCAGGCCCAAATGCACGGTGTGAATGCCGCCTTCTTGGGGATGACCGCTGGGGCAGTAGTCTTGTTATTAGTCGCTGTCTTTTCGAACAAAAAGGAACGAGCAATCTAGTTTGAAAAAATTGTTCAAATTTTCCTAATTTCAGTTTTTAAAAATAAATTTTAGTGCTCTGTAATGTTATGATTAAGATAAATAAAAAAATAAAAGAGGTTAAATCATGGCAGAACAAACACTAGTACTTGTAAAACCCGATGGCGTGAAAATGGGTCACATTGGTGATATTATTACGATGTTTGAAAATAAGCAGTATAGAATCAAACAGCTAAAAGATGTGCATGCAACCAAGGAACAATTGCGTGAGCATTATTCTCATTTGGTTGATAAACCCTTTTATCCTGAAATTGAAGAATATATGATGGATGGCTCACTTGTTGCAATGATTATTGAAGGAACTGATATTGTGCATGCTGCTCACTTGCTTGCTGGTGCAACCAATCCGTTGGATGCTGAATCTGGCACAATTCGGGGGATGTACGCGAGAACTTGGGATGATGGCGTCGTTAGAAACGCCGTTCATACCAGTGACTCTGTTGAGAGTGCTCAACGTGAGATCAAAATTTGGTTCCCAAACGATATTTAGCGAAAGTGAGACGGCTCTATGATAAAACTTGAACCGATGAGTCCATCTGACTACGCCAAAGATAAGGTTGAGAATGGTACTTGGTTGGCAGAAGATTCGTTAAAAAATGCCGAAGCTGAGTTTGTAAAACTTTTGCCTAAGGGACTTGAAACCCCAAATGAATTCTTGTGGAACGTGGTCGACGAAGACCAAATTGTCGGGATTCTCTGGGCACATCATGATCCTGCCAAAAAGAGCTTCTTTGTTTATGACATCTTGATTTATGACAAGTTTCAGAACAAGGGCTATGGTCAACAAACATTGGCAGCACTTGATGATGAAGCACGCAAACTTGGTGTGACCAAAATTGGACTGCACGTTTTTGGATCCAACCACCGGGCACTTCATGTCTATGAAAAAATGGGCTTTGTGGTGACGGATGTTGAGATGATGAAAACAATTGGCCCCTCAAGTAATAATTAAGTTTTCAAATTTAATAAATTTACTGAAACTAAAAAATCCTTGCCAGAAGTAATATTCTGACAAGGATTTTTTATCGTAAGTCTTAAATTAAATCGCCTTTTTTAATCTGTTCAAAAGTCTGCTTTCCGTCATTGAGCTTATCCCAAATAACAACTTCGCCCGCAGCCTTAGATTTCTTAACGTCGATAATCCGTTGGTTACTTGAACCACGGAACTGTAACATCAAATTTTTCTTGGCCAGTTCAAATCTTCCATCGACCAAAATATCTACGTAAGATAATAATTCGAGCTTATCCTCTGTTTCCAGTTGTAACTCATCATAAGTGAAGCCAGACCAAGACCAGATGTCTTTCTTATCGCCATAAACTTCTCGCACTTTTTTGACAACCGTTAGTGCTACCTCGGTATTCAAGAAGGGTTCACCACCAAGTAGCGTCAAACCTTGTACATAATCAGGTTCCAGATCCTCGATAATCTTGTTCAGTAATTCAGGCGTGAAAGGCTTGCCGTAGTTGAAGTTCTGCACAGCCTTGTTGAAGCATCCTTCGCAATCAAACAAACAGCCTGAAAGATAGAGTGAGTTTCTTACTCCCTCACCATCAACAAAATTGAAGGCCTTATAATCAGCGTATTTCTTCTGCGATAGTGCGTGGCTATCCCATTCTTTAGGTTCTGGATTATTCATAATATCTTCCTCTAAAAAAATCCCCTGCAGGATTAGTTTTGTTATTTCATATGTTTAACACGTGAAGTGATTTCTTTGTGACGACCATGAACCATCGGACGTTGCTGTGGGTTACCAAGGTAGCCACAAGTTCTCTTAACCACATCACAGGTTGCAGGATTATGGTTACCACATTGTGGACATTGGAATCCTTTCGCAGTTGGTGCAAAGTCTCCCTCAAAACCACATTCGTAACATTTATCAATAGGTGTGTTTGTTCCCAAATATCCAACTCGATCGTAAGCAAAATTCCAAACAGCCTCTAGTGCTTTAGGATTTTGTTGGAGGACAGGGTATTCACAGTAATGAATAAATCCACCCGAGCAATATTTAGGATAGTCTTTTTCAAAATCCAATTTTTCAAAAGGTGTTGGATTTTTACGAACGTCGTAATGGAATGAGTTAGTGTAATATTCTTTATCTGTAATATCTTTAACGATACCGAATTTTGCAGTATCCAGACGGCAGAAGCGGTCGGTCAACGATTCACTTGGTGTTGAGTAAACACTGAAGTGGTAGTCATATTCGTCTGACCAGGCATCGGCGTAATTCTTAAGTTGTTTAACGATTTCTAACGTGAAAGCTTTGGCTTCTGGGTTGTTTTCCCATTGACCACCGAAGAACTCTGTCGCAACTTCGTAGAGCCCGATGTAGCCGATAGAAACAGTTGCGCGACGATTCTTGAAGAGCTCATCGACGTTGCCACCTTTTTTCAGGCGATTACCAAATGCACCATTCATATAAAGAATTGGGGCGTTCTCGGGCATTGCTTCTTTAGTCCGTCCAACACGATAAACGAGGGCGTCTTTGACAATTCCCACACGTTCTGCAAAAATATCCCAGAACTTAGCCATGTCGCCATCAGATTCTAAGGCAATCCGAGGAAGATTAAGTGTGACAACACCAAGGTTCATCCGGCCAGAGTTAACTTCTTCGCCGTGCTCGTCTTTCCAACCTTGTAAGAATGAACGACAACCCATTGGAGCTTTGAAACTACCTGTTAATTCAACAATTTTGTCGTAGCTCAAAACGTCGGGGTACATGCGCTTGGTAGCACATTCTAAAGCTAATTCTTTAATATCGTAGTTTGGGTCACCTGGGTTCAAATTCAAATCGCGTTTCAAAGTGAAGATTAATTTAGGGAAGATGGCAGTTCTATGTTCTGTGCCAAGTCCTTTGATTCTGATCTTCAAAATAGCTTTTTGGATTTCGCGTTCGAAACGGCCTGTTCCTAAGCCAAAACCAACAGTAGTAAATGGTGTTTGGCCATTTGAAGTGAAGAGGGTGTTGATTTCGTATTCCAACGATTGCATTGCATCGTAGATGTCTTTGTTAGTTTTTTCGAGGGCGTATTCTTCACGCTTCTCAGCAGAATCAATCCACTTGTTAGCGTCACGCATGTGTTTCTTGTAGTTCAATTCAGCATAAGGTGCCAAAAGTTCGTCGGCTCGGTCACAGGAACAACCACCATATTGGCTAGAAGCAACGTTTGCGATAATCTGAGAAATTTGGGCAGTCGCTGTTTGAATAGATTGAGGAGCTTCAACTTCGGCATTACCAATCTTGAAGCCGTCGCGGAGCATCGATTTGAAGTCAATCAAACAACAGTTAGTCATTGGTGAGTATGGTTGGTAGTCCAAATCATGATAGTGAATTTCACCTTTTTGGTGGGCGTTTGCGACATGAGGAGGTAGCAATTTAAGGCCAATACTTTTGCCAACAATACCGGCGGTCAAATCGCGTTGGGTATTGAAGACGTTCGAGTCTTTATTGGCGTTCTCGTTGACAACTGTACTGTCTTTTTCCGTCAATTGGGAAATGGTGAAGTTGATGTCGGTAGATTTAGAGCGCGCAAAATCACGGTTTGTCCGATAAGAAATATACTTTTCGGCTAAATCGTAATCGCCTTTTTCCAAAAGAATATGTTCTACGATATTTTGGATCTCGTAGATCTTAACGTTTTCGTTGAAACGCGCGTTAATTTCCTCGAGCACACTGTCGACGATGTTTTGAATGTTTTTGGCAGCAAGTGGGGTCAACGTTGGGGTGATCTCCATTTGTGCGTGGATTAATGCCTTTTCAATTTTACTTTCGTCAAACGGAACTTCCCGACCGTCACGTTTAACTGTATTTATATATAATGTTGGATTAAATTGTGGTGCAGCAGCAGGGCAGAGTGTTATGAGATCGGAAGAGCGTCGTGTAGGGAAAGAGTGTAGATCTCG
>CAMJXI010000090.1 GCA_946409675.1 uncultured Lactobacillus sp.
AGTAACACCAAAGACCTTACCTACTTCTTCAAGTGTTCTAGTACGGCCATCATCTAGTCCAAAACGCAAACGAAGCACGTTTTCTTCGCGATCGGTCAATGTATCGAGCACATCTTCAAGTTGTTCCTTCAAAAGTTCGTATGAAGCATGGTCTTCTGGACTAGTAGCTTCTTGATCTTCGATAAAATCACCAAGATGGGAATCATCCTCTTCACCAATAGGTGTTTCGAGTGAAACAGGTTCTTGAGCGATTTTAAGGATTTCACGCACTTTTTCAGTGGTCATATCCATTTCAGCACCAATTTCTTCAGGTGTTGGTTCACGACCTAAATCTTGGAGCAATTGACGTTGAATCCGGATAAGTTTGTTGATTGTTTCGACCATGTGCACTGGAATACGAATAGTCCGGGCTTGGTCAGCGATGGCACGGGTAATTGCTTGTCTAATCCACCAGGTAGCATAAGTTGAGAACTTGAAACCAAGACGGTAGTCAAATTTATCAACGGCCTTCATCAAGCCCATGTTACCTTCTTGAATTAAATCAAGGAATTGCATACCACGACCAACGTAACGCTTAGCAATAGACACAACCAAACGCAAGTTAGCTTCTGCTAGTTCTTGTTTAGCTTCCATTTCACCAAGTTCGATGCGGTGGGCAATTTCAACTTCTTGTTTAGCAGTCAACAAAGAAACACGGCCGATTTCCTTCAAGTACATCCGCACAGGATCGTTCATGCGAATACTTGCAGGAGCACTCATGTCTTTTAATTCGGCCTTTTGGACGTCTTTTTCTTTTTTCAAAGAAAGTGAACTAGGTTCACCCTTCTCATTGACAATGCTAATCCCATTGTCTTCGAAATCTTGGACAAGTTGATCAATGGCTTTGTCTTCAAGTTCAAAAGGTTTTACTAAGCGCTCCAAAAATTCAGCTTCAGTAATTTCCTTTTTCTTCTTTGAGTCCGCTACAACTTCTTTAACAGCTTTTTCTAAAGATTCGTTTGATTCTTTGGTTGCTTTGGCATCTTTAGTTCCTTTAGTGGTCTTAGTAGTTTTGGTAGTCTTAGCGACCTTCTTTGTAGCTTTAGGTTCTTTTGCTTCTTTGGTTTCTTTTACTGCTTTAGGTTCTTTAGTAACTTTTTTAGTAGCTTTTTTCGTTTCTTTTGCAGGTGTTTCTTTTTCAGTATCTTTCACTGAAGCAGCTTTTTTCTTTGTTTCTTTTTTCTCAGCCATAAGAAGTCCTCCTATTTATCCAACAAGCGCCGAATCTTGATAATCTTTGACGTAATTTCCCTGATTAGTTCCTGATCATTTTTTCGTCTTGCATCAACTAAATCGTTGTTTAGCAACTGTAATTGATCCGTTTGGAAGTTTTCTGAAATCACTTGAATCGCATCAAAAATCTCTTCATCAACATAGTTTGTAGGTTGATCAATCATTTCTAAAGTAATTACTATACTTTGGAGCTCATTTGTTAAAGTATCTAAAAATGCTGTGATAATTATATCTTCATGTGTCGACTTATAATTGTGCCACAAATCAAAGATTTTTTCAAAGTTTTCGTTTGGAAAAACAAATTCTTCAGCAATTAATCTGAGGTCTACCTCGGCGTAATGAAGTGCTAAGTATAAAAGCCGTGCTTGCGCCCGGTCACTTTTACTGGTAATCGTCAGTGCAGGCGTGTTTTCTGGGCGGGGTAACACTTTTTTATCCGGGTAGAGATTCTGTGTATTGCGTGCGACTTGTTTAATCTTGCGGGTTGCTCCCAGTAAGTCGGCGTTTAACGCAGCCAGACTGATTCCCGTTTGTTGGGCAACCTTGTTCAAGTAAACATCGCGCGCACTTTGTGAGTCCAACTTAGCGATGGCCATCAACGCATCTTTAGAATATGCTATTTTTTCTCGGTCATTGTTTAAGTTGTATTTCTTCTCCAACATATCGAGTTCAAATTGCAGATCTGTTACGGCGCCATTAACCTCTGCCTGATACTTGAGCGCGCCGTTTGCCTTAATGAATTCGTCTGGATCCATCTGGTTAGGCAGGCTAATGATTCCCAGTTGCACCTGAGGTGCCTTCTTTTGGAACAAGTTGATCGCGCGAATCGTGGCCTTTTGCCCAGGCTCATCACCATCGTAGTTAATTAAGACTTTGTTGGTGAGTCGTCTGATTAAGTAGATCTGTTCGTCGGTCAAGCTAGTTCCCATGGAAGCAATTCCCGACTGGACACCGGCCTGATAAGCACTGATGACATCCATGAAGCCTTCAAAGAGAATCAAGTGTTGCTCATCTTTTAAATGAGTTTTGGCCTGATCCAGATTGAAAAGCAACTCACTCTTATTGAAAAGCTTTGTCTCCGGGCTGTTGAGGTACTTTGGTTCGTCGTTTGTAGCTGATAATTTTCTACCAGAGAAACCGACGGTTTGTCCGGTTGCATTTTTAACCGGGAACATCACGCGGTCGCGGAAACGGTCGAACAACTCCCCGGTCTTACTTTGCACGAACAAGCCCGATTCGAGTAACTGCTCGTTTGAATAATTTTGTTGTTGCAGATACTTCAATAAAACGTCGCGGTTATTAGGTGCGTAGCCGATTTCAAACTGCTCGACGATTGCATCAGACAGCTGGCGTTCTTCGAGATACTTCAGCGCATTTTCACCTGTCTTTGTGTTCACTAGGATATGGGCGAAAAAATCTTTGGTGGCAGCGTACATTTTGCGTAAGGCAAAAGTGGGTGAATCCTGACTTGGTGCGTTTGTAACAGAGTTCGGTAGAGCAAAATTGGTCTTTTTGGCAACTTCAATTACGGCATCTGGAAACGAAAGGTTTTCCAAATACTGCAGAAAAGAAAAAACCGTACCCCCTCTTTGACAGCTAAAACAGTGAAAAAGTTGTTTCTCCTCGTTCACGCTGAAAGATGGTGTTTTTTCTTCATGATAGGGACACAGACCGAGGTAGTTTTTACCTCGTTTAGTGAGTTGAACATATTGTCCGATGAAATCGACAATATTTGTTTGTTCAAGCAGCTCATTAATTGTTTCTTGTGGGATCATTTTTGCCAAACTACTACCCCCGAATATCTAAAAATTACTTGATTACTAATTGGCTCAAATCACCAATTTGGTATGAGAGACGATTGATTAAGTTTAGTTGTGTTAAACGATTGGTTTTGACAGCTTCGTCTTTAGCCATAATCATATTTTGGTCAAAGTAACGATCGATTAATGGACGCAAGTCGATTAATTCTTCGAAGAGCTGTTCAGATTCGAATTCTGTCTTAGAAGTAAATGCTTCTGTAGCACGGAATAAATCTTTCTCTGAATCGTTTTCGAATAATTCAGGATTAATCTTGCTCAATGGGTCAATCGTTGCTTTTTGTAAGATGTTGTTAATTCTGGTTAGTGCTTCTACGACGGGCTTGAATTCGGCGTCATCGTGGTGGTTCATCAATACTTTAGCGTTGGCATAAATCTTGCTTGGGTTTTGTTCAGTTGAAGCAAGAACTGCGTCTAAGACATCATAACTAAAGTCGTTTGCTTGTAAGAATTGTTTGATGCGGTCACGAATGAAGTCGGTGATCGTGATTTGGTCTTCGATTTTTTCAGGAAGAGTCGCTTTAGTCAAACCGTTTAATTTAGCGATTAACTTAGGCAATACTTCTTGCAAGTTGAACGACCATTTTTGTTTCAACAAAATCCGGACAACACCATAGGCGTATCTTCTCAATGCATATGGGTCGTTTGAACTTGTTGGGATCATTCCGGCACCAAAGAAGGTCACGATTGTGTCAATCTTATCACTTAAAGCAAGTAAGGCACCGGCTTTAGAAGTTGGTAATTCACCTTCAGCAGTAGTTGGTTGGTAATGTTCTTTGATAGCAAGACTCACGGCGTCGTTTTCACCAGCGAGCTTAGCATAATGTTCTCCCATAATTCCTTGGAGTTCTGGGAATTCGCCGACCATACCAGTTAAGAGGTCAAACTTGTAAATTTCACTTGCACGAGAGAAATCGGCGCTGACTGTTTCGCTTAAGCCGAGTTGTTTACCGAGGTATTCCCCAATTACTTGCACACGACTCATCTTTTCACTCATTGAACCAATTTTATCATGGAAAGTAACATTTTGCAGACGTTCTTGGTAATAACTAATCGGATGTTTTTGGTCTTCTTCGTAGAAGAAACGTGCATCTTCAAGACGCGCAACCAAGACCTTTTCGTTACCAGAAATCACGTTATCAAGGTGATCAGAGTTACCATTTCTGACAGAGATAAAGTGGTTAATTAATTCATTATTTTCGTTATAAACTTCGAAGTATCTTTGGTTATCTTTCATTGAGGTAATCAAGACTTCACTTGGAATGCTCAAGAACTTCTCGTCAAATCCGCCCGCAAAAACAGTTGGGTATTCCACTAAGTTAGTAACTTCTTCGAGTAAACTTTCGTCGATCTTAACGACCCAGTTGTTTTTCTTAGCGAGTTCTTCGATTTGGGTTCTGATTAGAGCCTTGCGTTCCTTAGCGTCAGCGATGACGAACTCACTCTTTAAGGCATTAACGTAGTCGTTTGCGTTGGCCAAAATAATTTGGTCGCCGAGGAAACGGTGTCCGTTAGTCTTGCGACCGGCTTTAACGCCAATCATTTCAAAAGGAACGACTTCATCGTCAAGTAATGAAACAATCCAGTGAATGGGACGGATATATTCGAAGCTGTTGTCAGCCCAGCGCATTCGCGTTGGGAAAGTTAAGCTCTTAATCACGTCGACAATATCAGGCAAGATCTCAGTGGCTGCCTTACCCTCTTCTTGTAAGTGAAGGTAGGCGTATTCGACACCCTTTAATTCTTCGAAGTAGATGTCATCAACCGTCATCTTTTGACCGCGGGCAAAGCCCATTGC
>CAMJXI010000091.1 GCA_946409675.1 uncultured Lactobacillus sp.
ATGACAAAACCGATGATTGTTGCTACGAGTGAGATTAAAAGGGTCATCCCGATACCACGCCAGAGCATGCTACCATATTGTTTCCAGATGTTGATAAACCAGTTACCTTTTTCTTTGCTTTGTGGTTGATCAAGGACAGCTTTCTTAATCATTGCATCTTGATCTTTAACACTAATATCTTTGAGAACGTTGTTTACTTGTCCTAATAATTTGCTGCCTTTTTTAACTCCAATGGCAGTTTGGATTTCAGTAGGATCAACCTTGAAGCCGCCTTGGCCAGTTAAGTTAACCACTTTAACGTTGGGGTTAGTTTGGGTAACACTGATACCTTCAGCATCTTCAGCAATGTAGCCGTCGATTGTACCTGACTGTAAAGCCACACGCATTGCACTGAAGTCTTTCATAGCAGGTTCCTTGATTGCACCTTTTAATTGGCTAATCAAGTCATAATGGAATGTTGCAAGTTGGGCAGTCATCTTCGCGTTTTTGAAGTCACTGATAGTCTTAGCGTTAGCGTACTTGCCATCTTTGTTCACAATCGCGATTAATTTTGTTTCCCGATATGGTAATGAGAAGTCGATTGCTTTTGCACGTTCAGGAGTTGGTGACATGCCGGCAATGATCAAGTCAATCTTGCCACTGGTTAGGGCTGGCAAAAGTCCGTCCCAAACAGTTTTGACAGCGACGACCTTGCGACCGAGCTTCTTACCAATGATTTTGGCGGTTTGCACGTCATAACCATTAGCGAATTCGCTGGACCCCTCAATTGGAATTGCTCCGTTTGAGTCATCTTGTTGCGTCCAGTTGTAAGGTGGGTAGTTTGCTTCCATCCCCACTTTTAAAACGGGTTTTTCAGCAGCTTGGACGGTTTCTGTGTTTTGGCTAGAAAAAACGCCAACGAAAAGGGCCAAGAGCGATACGATTAGCATCGTAAGGGTGTACTTTTTAAAACGATTCATCTTTCTTCCTCCAAGTTCACCCAATACAACTAAAAATCCTCTATTGAAATTAATCAATAGAGGATGAGGTTTCTGAGTTTAAAATTTTAAAAAAGTTCTCTTTAAAATCCCAAATCATATAGCACTCCTTAGGTAATTCCCTTACCTAAGACAGTCCATCAGGTATTTCCCGATGGCCCAACACCCTAAGACTGTAATATCTTAAAGTATTTCGGCGAATGTCCTTACTGCTCCGTCTAAGTGATTACACACTCAGAAGCATTCGTGACGATCGCGACCTCTATTGCATTGTGGTTTATTTATTTGTAATGCCCATTCTTATGTATATTTGAAAAAATGTCAAGTGAAATTATGATAATTTTTGCCAGCCGAGATTTTTAAAGTCCATTTCGGCCTTCAAAATCCGCGATAAATATGGGTTGTGCGCAACCGTGAAACGCAATGGTGCGTTGGCCCAGCGCTCATCCGTCTGATTTATTCCCACGCGTGGGGAGGCAACAATTTCTTGGGGAATAATTTTGTTGGTTAAATCGATGGCAAAAGGAGAATCATCCAGAAAAACGAGGTTGTCATTTTTATTTTTTAAGCCAAAAGCCTGCATCAACTTTGCAGGTCCGTTAGTTAAATTGGGCGTTAATTCCTGTTTGCGGTTCAACTCCATTTGTTCAATTCCAATGTTTGGCTGAATGGCTCTAATCAAAATTCCCTGTGGTTCATTCTCCTCTTGGGTCGCAATATCCAAAAAGAAATACTGGCGCTGGGCATAAATGTAGAGCGTACCGCCAACGCGATATAAACCTTCTGAGTGCGGCGTTCTTTTGTTGTTGAAAGAATGTGCTGCGCGATCGGTTGCTCCAAGATAAGCTTCAGTTTCGACGATTAACCCACCCAAAATTCCGGTAGGCGATTGATACGTCAGTTGTCTACCCAGTAAGTCCTGGGCAATAATTTCAGTTGGTCGAGTGGTAAAAAAATCCAGTGTGGTTTCAGTCATTATTTTTCCCTTTGTTGTATGATTAAAAAAGAGGTGTCATTATGAACAAAATTGAAATAGTCCGTATCTATAGTAAAGCACAACCGACCAGTGGATTTCGAGTTTTAGTGGACCGGGTTTGGCCCCGCGGCATTAGTAAAGAAAATGCCCAACTCGACCTCTGGAGTAAAGAAATTGGGCCATCAACCGAGTTGCGCAAATGGTTCAATCACGAAGATGAGAAGTACCCCGAATTTCGGACGAAATACCGGGCAGAGCTCGACCAAAATCCGGCAACGAAAGATTTTGTCGGCCTAATTAAAGAAAAACTACAGACTGACAATGTTATTTTTCTCTTTGGTGCGAAAAATGAACAACATAATCAGGCTGTAGTTTTACAAGAATATTTAACGGAAAAAATTTAGTTTTTTAGCGTTATGACGGTGCATTATTTACTGAGCATCGTCTTTTTTTTGCGGAGAAAATGGTAGATAATCGTGCCGGCGAGAATTCCTAGAATCATGAGGGCAAAGACCGTGTTAGGAACTTCGTAGTTGATCAGTGGCAAGGCCAAGAAAAGCTTGAAGGCAATCAACATGATCAAAATATAAGCCATGTATTGTAGTTCCGGAATGATTTGCATCAGCTTGATGATAATCTCGGCAACGCCCCGCATTGCGAGAATCCCAATCATTCCACCAATCAAGACCACAACGGGGTTGCTTGATAAGGCGAGAGCTGCCAAAACAGAGTCGATTGAGAAGACAATATCCATCAGTTCAATACTGATCACGACCCGCCAGAAAAGCGAGATAAAATGTTTCTTGTTATCAACTTTCTTTTCCTTATGTTGCTCGGGATGCTTGGTAGCATGATGTTGATCCCAGAAGAACTTGAAGGCTAGGTAGAAGAGATAGATTGAACCGGCGGCCTTGATTTCCCATAACTTGATGAGATAGGTACCGACACCAATTACGATGAAACGGAAGAGGTAGGCACCCCAAAGTCCGTAGAGAAGGGATTTTCTTTGTTGATGTTTGTCGGGGAGGCTTTGTGTTTGGGCAGCCAGCACCACGGCGTTGTCGACGGAAAGTAAGCATTCCATCATTACTAAGGTTAGAATTATCAGCCAATCGTTGGCAGAAGTCAGAACAGTGGCCCAATTGTGCAGGTCAAAGAACGGTTGATACAATTTTAAGAAACTCAACTATGAAGCATCCTCTTTTCAAAGTTTAAAATAAATTCTTTCATCTCGGGACCACACCTATAAGACTTTTTATGTCTTTTGGTGAGGATCACGCGGTGGGTTGGGATGACAAAGAGGATGGGGTTAAGAATAACGGCATTCTCCACTTCTCTAATCGAAGCGGGTTCTTTCATTGCCAAGGCAATACTTTGTGACGACATCTGAGTGCCGTACGGAATCTTAAGTACTAAGTCTAACACTTCGTGTTGTAACGGTGTGCCAAAGTCACTAAAATCGAGCCGAAACGTGAATTCACGTCTCCGCCCCATCAGGTAATCTATTAATTCATCAATGTAAGGTTGCATAAAGTCAGCGTTTTGGACCGTCATTTTGTGAGGGTAAAAACTATAAAATTCATAGAATTGGTTCTCAGAGGAACTAACGAAGGCCAAGCCGCTGAGCGTTGCTGCAACTAAATAGAATTCGTGCTCGAATTCCATAAAGTCGTAGTAATATAATTTCGAAGCCATGCATTACTCCTCTAAAAATTATAAATCAGTCTTAATTTGAACGCTCCAGTGCTAACACATATTCTAACATGTCTAGACCAACTCGGCGTGTACTATTTTTGTGGAAAGAGAAATCAACCCTGTGGGAAGGTATCACAAACAAAATTGGATTCAATTGCACAGCATGTTCCACCTCACGGATGGAAACGTTAGGGCAAAGGGCCAAAGCGATGTTTTGTGACGAAATCGTCGTACCATAAGGAATTCTCTGAACCATCGAATAAATCTTGTTCTGTAAATCGGTCCCAAAATCTTCGTAGTCCAAATTTAAGGTGAATTCTTTGCGTAACCCGTGCAGGTACTCAGAAAGTTGCTTAATATATGGAGCTACGATCTTAGAACTTTGGACCATCATTTGTTGGGGAAAAAAGTAGTAGAATTCATCAAACTGCTTATTTGGCGAACTCACAAAAGAGAGGCCCCTGTTAGTGGCAGCCACCAGAAATCTCTTCGTTTCAAATTCCAAAAAATCGTAATAGTAAATTTTTTTAGCCATGAGCAGTTTCCCCATATCGGCCTTTCATTTTTAATAAATTCAGCGCCGTTACATTAAGTATCTCACGTTTAGATATACGTGGCAACGCCAAACGGGGTTTACTTACTTTTGCAGTAAGACATGACCTTCTAAGTTTAAGAGGTATTCGAGTATCTTGGCACCGTAACGGTGTGCCGAGGCGTTATTGGCCGCGAAAATCACCCGATGTGTGGGCACGACAAATAGGAGTGGGTTGAGCTTAATACCGTGTTCTACTGCGCGAACAGAGGTTTCTTGGTTTAAAGCAAGCGCGATATTTTGGGACGAAATTTGGGAGCAGTAAGGAATCTTGCTCACTAATTCGAGGATCTGGCGTTCAAGGGGTGGCATGCGATCTCCTGAAACGTCGATGTTCATGTGAAATTCCTTGATTCGGCCACTTAAATAGTCCAAAATTTGGTCGGCGTATGGTTTAATGATGTTAGAGTTGCGGACCATCATTTTATGAGGGTAGTGGCAATAAAATTCATAAAAATGATTTTGGGCTGAACTTACAAAAGCTAGTCCTTGTCTGGTGGCCGCAACTAAGTAGTCTTGGTTATTAAATTTAAAATAATCATAATAATAAGCAGTAGCTAGCATGAACGTCTCCGAGTAGTGTTTTTTATATAAAATAATAATCTTTATAAAATCTCATTACGTTATTTT
>CAMJXI010000092.1 GCA_946409675.1 uncultured Lactobacillus sp.
TCCAAGATCCATGAAGAGCTTTTCGACGGCTGCGCCATTTAATTGGGTATCAATTGCGATGCAGCGGAAAAGAGGCCAAGGATCAAAATTACTGCGACACCGAAAACGTGCTTGGTACCGACAAAATTTCTGTCAAAACCGCAGCCACTTTCATCATCGTGATGTTAATCATCTCCACCATTTTTGGGATTATCCTAATTATGCGGACCAACATCTTGCTCCTATTCCTGGGTGGAATTTGCTTTATCGTCGGTATTTTCTACACTTTTGGTCCCTTGCCCTTATCTCGGATGCCACTGGGTGAGCTCTTCTCCGGTTTGACTCAAGGTTTCGGCCTCCCTTTGATTCTCATTTACGTGAACGGTAACCAAAAGGCACTCTTTAATTTAACCTTCAACCACGATTGGACTTACCAACTCGATGGTTCAATTATCGGGATTCTCGCATCCTTCATGGTTTCCTACGGCCTAATTTGTTACATATTTAATGTCATGTTGGCCAACAACCTATCCGATATGGACGCAGACATTAAGAATCAGCGCTTAACTTTACCAATCGTCGTCGGCAAAAAGTCGGCCATTTGGCTCTACCAGTTCGTCGGTTACAGCCCCTTCGTGGTTGTCATCATCTGTGTCATCTGCCACTTCTTGCCGATCACCGCTCTTTTGACACTCGTCTCAGCCATCAAAATTGTGCCGAACATCAAGCTTTTTGCCAGACACCAAAGCAAGTCTGAAACATTTGAAACAGCTATTCAAAACAATATGCTGTTCAACAGTGCTTTAACCATCAGCACCGTTCTAGGGACTTTGATTGGTTTTTAACTTAAATTGAACTAAAATAGAAGTTGGAAATTTCATTCGAAACTTTTGTTAATCTAACTTTTGGAGGAACACATGTCTTTTAAGCACTTTCTTACCTTTATCGAAATCAAAACTAAACTGCTCTCAGTCCTCGGATTCTTAGTCGGTTTAGGCTTTACCTTCTACTACTTCGGCGACCTCGATTGGGTCAACACGCTCATTTTCTTCATCGCCATGTTCTCGTTTGATATGGCCACAACCGCCATCAACAACACAATGGACTACGTCAAAGCTAAGGATGAAGACTACAAACACAACGAAAATATCTTAGGGACAGCCCACATTTCCGTCAAAACAGCCGCTACCTCAATTTTCTTGATGATTGCCACCTCTTCCATTTTAGGAATCATCCTGATTACACGGACCAATATCTTGTTGCTCTTCATCGGGGGAATTTGTTTTATCATCGGGATCTTCTATACTTTTGGACCGATGCCCCTTTCTCGTTTGCCATTAGGTGAAGTCTTCTCTGGTGCCACGATGGGCTTTGGAATTCCCTTCATCTTCGCTTACGTGAACGGCAACAACAAAGCCTTGCTAGATCTGACCATTCATTCCGACTGGACATATAGTTTATCGGGTTCTTTAATCGCCTTAATCGCGATTGTTTTTGCGACCTATCCCTTGATGTGCTACATCGCAAACGTGATGCTAGCCAACAACTTATCCGATATCGATTACGACATCAAGAACCACCGTTCGACTTTTCCAATTGTTGTCGGTCGTAAAGCCGGGATTGCAACCTACGAATTTTTGGCATACAGTCCCTATGTCGTTCTCATTTTAGCAGTGATCTTCAAATTTTTACCATACACAGCACTTTTGACATTGTTAACAGCAATCAAAATTGTGCCGAACATTCGTCTGTTTGCTAAGAAACAAAGCAAACGCGAAACATTTTCAACTTCCATCCAAAATGCTGTACTATTCAACGTCGCCCTAACCCTCTTCACTATTATTGGAACCTTAATTCATTTTTAAAAGTTAGGATAATGCTCTTTACAAAGTTAGTTTGGTATAATAAATAAGTTAGTAAAGGCAGGATAAATTATGACAATTTCATCTAATAAAGAAAACTATTTAAAAACCATTTTCGAATTAAGTTACGATCAACGTAAAACCACAAATAAAAATATCGCTGATATTTTGCAGGTCAGTGCACCATCTGTGACAGAGATGATGGCCAACTTGACGAAATCAGGCCTTGTGACCCATACGCCCTATAACGAGATTTCTTTGACCGACGAAGGGATGGCGCTCGCGACCGAAATGGTGCGCAAACATCGTATTTGGGAAGATTTTTTGTTTGAAAAACTTGGTTATGGGATTGAAGAGGTTCATCAGGCAGCTGATTCGCTTGAGCACGCTACAGACGAAGAATTAGTGGACCGGTTGAATAATTACATAGGCAGACCTAAACGTTGCCCACACGGCGGTGTAATCCCTGGTAACGACGACGGTCCCGTTGATGATGAAGTGTTGATTTTGGCAGATATTGAGAACGGCCAAAGAGTGAAGATTATGCGCGTCATCGATAACCACGAATTTTTGATGTATTTCAGTGAACTTGGTTTGAGTATTGGTGAAGAATTGACTGTCTTGCGTCACCAACCATTCGATGGGCCGGTTGAAGTTAAAAACGACAACGATGAAGTCATCCAAATTAGTTTGAAATCGGCAAGATATATTTTTGTGAAATAAAGCAAAATTGTTAAATAAACATAAAAAATGCTCTTATCAGTGACTAACGAAGTCAGTTGATAGGAGCATTTTTGATTTGGTTAATTAATGTAAATGATGCACACCATGAGTCCACGGTAGCATTTCGGCAGCCGCGTCCATGAAGGATTCTCCCATAAATGAGATCAATGATCCAAAGAGGATAACGACGATACCAACAACGGTATTGATAGTAAGGCTTTCGCCCAAAATAATCATCGCCATAATTGGTGCAAGACCTGGCTTGATGAAGAAGACTAATGAGGCTGTAGAAACGTCGGAACGTTCCATAGCAAGGAAGTAAAGTGCAAATCCTAAACCGGTAACCCCAATACCTAAGTAGGCTAAGATTGGCAAAGTTTGGAAATTAATACCATTGAAGAATGGAATATTAGCAAAGTTAGCGAGTAAGGCACTGCCACTAAAGGCATTTGCAACAGCTGGAATATGTGATAAGCCGACGAGTACGAGCAATTCTAAAGCCCCGAAGATAAAGGTTCCAGAAGTCATTGTAATCCCGTTTAAATCGTATTTTTGTGAGCCATAGCGTGAAATAATACTATAAAGGCCAAATGTGATTGCTGAAATAACTGCCAATGACAGAGCCATTGGGTTACTTAGGTGAGCGGGGTTGATGATAATCAATAACCCGATAACGGAAGTAACGACCGAAATGATACTGCTTCGGCTGAGTTTTTCGTGCAAAATAAGGTATGAAAATAATAAAGCAAAGACGGGGTTACATGAGAATAAAACAGCGACTGTGGCTGCAGGGGCAGATAAGACAGCAAGTTGGAAGAGTGTCATGCTGACAACTACACACATGAATCCTGTAAGTAGGAATAATTTCCAGAATTGAAGGAAATGTAACTTATGTGCTTTAAGGTATTTCAAAGCAAGTGGAAGTAAAATTAGTCCCCCAATTAAAAAGCGAAGAAAATTTAGTTGGATAGCGGCAAAATTTGCACCAGCAATTTTTAACACGATTTCCATAGAGCTAAATAAGATCGTCGACATCAAAATATAAACTATTGTTTTTTTCAAGTCTTCATCTCCAAGGCGTTCAAATTTTTCAAATTTGAACAATAACATGGTTTTAATTTTACGCCTTTTTTGATGAAATTTAAAATTTTTTTGAATGTAAACCCTTACATGACGGGGTTTGCGGGATTCTGCGACTGTTATAGTAAGTAACTATCCTATTTTTCTTTCTTCAAATAAGTCACTAGATCTTGCACATTCATCGAAATTATTCGGTCAATATAATCCTTACTGCGATGGCGGTATTCATACGCTCCAGATTCAAAACACATATATAAGCGACCATTATACATACTGATTTGCTCTAAATGTGAGGGTGCCTTGAATGTTGCGACCGCATCATATTTCCATTCTCCGCTTTTCTATTCGAACAAATATATCTTCGAACTGCCTTTACCAAATGACTGCGATAAAATCGCGTAACCTTTGTAAAAAGCCAAACCCTGAACTTGTTTTAAAGCAGTTAAACTTTTGACCGGTTCAGCATATGCACTCCAGACATCGTACGTTGAATCACCATTATCTTCACCATCAATCCCACCATCGGAATCAATTTTGAATCGTTGAATGTAGCCTCCCCGTTTTTTAGTGAACAACCCAACGTAAAGAGACTTTTTATGATAGGTAATATACGAGGCGTGACTCATTTCTCCAAAAAGCGCCTTTTGCTCATACTTAATTTTTGCAGCTTTATGGTCATCATATTTTGTAATACTTTGAATTGGGAATGCAAAGGCAGCTGCCTGTTCCTCTCGATATGCAGTCACCCAGACTTCTTGATTAATCGGGTCATAGGTAATTCCGCCGACATGAGAACGCCCATGAAGAAGAATTGTTTTGAGTAACTTGTGCGTCTTAACATCCTGGACGTACACGACTGAATTATGGTCGCGTGTCTTGTCATACGCAGTTGTTAATAAAAAGTCCTCAGCAATTGTGACTCCTTGAGGCACCATCGTCGTGCACATCTCAATTTTATTCGTCTTAAAATTTCTGGTTCTAGTGGCTTCTAGACACGGCATGATTGCAAAATGATCGTAAGCATACTCCTTACCATGTTTACCATTTTGTAAACCGACGAAATATTCAAAATCCTCATAACGGGCAATTGTGTCGAAATATTGTTCCTTTGTATAGATTGATGTAGAACTTGTTGCGGTTAAATTTGTGTTGGGCTCGCCATTATCTGATTGATGGACTACAAAAAATAAACCTGTTGCTAAACCGGTTAGCACGATGGTT